>JASFTU010000185.1:0-5369 GCA_050050635.1 Candidatus Brocadiaceae bacterium | reverse complement strand
AGACGAGCCCGACCGGCCCGGAGGAACAGGCCTGTCAGCGCGCACAGAGGTGTCCACCCAATGTAAAACGTCGGAGGGGGGAATGCAAAGGTTGTGCCTGGGCCGTGCGTCTCAGGCAGGCTTCCGCTCCCCGTCCTGCCAGTCGTCCGGCTCTCTGCGGAGGGTCCATTCGACGTTCCGGCGCGAGATGTCGGCGCCCAGTTCGCCAAGCCTTTGCTCGAGCGCGTCGTAGCCGCGGTCTATCTGGTCCACGCCGGAAACACGGGTGACTCCTTCCGCTGCAAGGCCTGCCAGAACCAGTGCAGCGCCCGCCCGAAGGTCGGCCGCCGCGACGGGGCCACCCTCCAGGTGGTCCACTCCCTGGATCGCCGCCTGTGCCCCCTTGCGGACGATGCTCGCCCCCAGGCGACGCAGGGCGGGAACGTGGGTGAAGCGGTCCGGATAGACGATCTCTCGCACCGTGCTGACCCCATCGGCCAGTGACAGCAGCGCACTGAGTTGAGGCTGCACGTCCGTCGGCAGGCCGGGGTAGGGCGCCGTGACCAGCTCCGCGGCCCCCAGCCTGTCGCTGGTTGTGGCGCGGACCGACCTTTCGCGCACCGTCAGCGCGACGCCCATCCGTTCCATGGCCCGGATGGTGGACTCCATGTGGTCGGGTCGCACTCCCTCAATGGTTACGTCTCCTCCGGTGATGGCGCCCGCTGCAAGGAAGGTCGCCGCCTCTATGCGATCGGGGATGAGGGAGTACTCGGTGCCCTGCAATCGTCGCGTCCCGGTGATCGTGAGGGTGCCGGTTCCTATGCCCGTGACGTCGGCGCCGCAGGCCCGCAGAAAACGGGCGAGATCCTGAACTTCCGGTTCCCTGGCGGCGTGCTCGATCACGGTGGCGCCTTCGGCCAGCGCAGCGGCCATCATGACATTCGCCGTGCCCAGGACGGTCGAGCCGTGGGGACCGGCCAGGTCGATGCGACTCCCGCGGAGCGCTCCGGCCTGGCCGTAGAGCTGGTGTTCGTCCTCCTCGATCGTCGCCCCCAGGGCTCGGAGGCCTTTCAGGTGGAGGTTTATGGGGCGGTCGCCGATCACGCAGCCGCCGGGCAGAGGCATGGCGGCGGCGCCGCGCCTGGCCAGCAGAGGGCCCAGCAGACAGATGCTGGCCCGCATCTGTCGCACCAGCTCGTAAGGAGCCACCGTCCCTTTCGCACCCGAGGATCGCAGGTGGAGAACTCCCGCTCCGCTCCACTCCAGTTCGGTGCCCAGGGCCCGGAGGATCGCGCTCATCGTGGCCACGTCCTTCAGGCGTGGCACACCGCGCAGGACCGTCGTCCCTTCCGTCAGCAGGGATGCCGCCATGATGGGAAGGGCGGCATTCTTGGCCCCGCTGGCCCGCACAGTGCCCTCCAGCGGGCGGCCGCCTCGGATGACCAGCTCCTGCATGTGTCGGATCCTTCCCTACTTCGTCCGCTTGCGTGCGGAGATCACCCGCTCGATCCCCGCGTGGTCCCTGACGGTCGCCACGGTTTCCGGCTGGTAGGCATCCGCCTGCTGGATCAGCTTCTCCACGGCACGGGCTTGCCCCTGGCCGATTTCGAGCGCCAGCAGGCCGCCCGGCAGCAGCACTTCGGTCGCCTGCGGTATCAGGCGGCGGATGACGTCAAGCCCGTCCGGTCCTCCGTTCAGCGCCACCGGCGGCTCGTACTTCCGCACCTCGGGCTGCAGCGATTCCAGATCCCCCGTCGGCACG
Source organism: Candidatus Brocadiaceae bacterium (assembly GCA_050050635.1). Lineage (GTDB taxonomy): Bacteria > Planctomycetota > Brocadiia > SM23-32 > SM23-32 > JASFTU01. The sequence goes on along the minus strand of JASFTU010000185.1, from coordinate 3,628 downwards.
TACGGCGGATTCGAAACGACCAGCTCCACCCCCTCTCGTCCCGGCGGCGGGTAGGCCCTCACCGGCTGGGCCAGGTGCCCCTTCGCCATGACGACCCTTCCGCTGACCCGGTGCCGGGCGGCGTTCAAAGCCGCCGTCTCCAGGGCTTTTTCGCTGCTATCGGTGGCAATGACGCGCAATTCGGGCCGGGCGGCCGCCAGACTCACCGCGATGATGCCGCTGCCTGTGCCGATGTCCGCTGCCCACGCACGTCGCCCCGGCTCCATCGCGTCGAGGCACACGTCAACCAGCAGTTCCGTCTCCGGACGGGGCACCATCACTGCGGGCGTGATGACGAACTGGCGCCCGTGGAACTCCCATCTGCCCAAAATGTACTGGAGCGGCTCCCGCGCCGAGCGGCGGCGTACCAGGTCCATGAAACGCTTCCGCTGTGTGTCGCCTACGGCCCGCTGGGGATGCGCCTGCACGGCTGCTCTATCCCAACCCAACACGTGTCCGAGCAACATCTCGGCGTTGAGTCGGGGGTCCTCTACCTCCGCCTCCTGGAGACGGGTTGCCGTTGTGTCCACGAGTGCGCGCACCGTCCGGGGCTGTTTATGGTCTTTGCCTGGCATCGTCCGCCCGGAGTACACAGGCGGGGGAGCTCCATCGTCACGAACTGATAGTTACGGGATTCGGGAAGCCGAAGTAAAGCTCCAAGGCACATCCCCGGCCTCGGCACGTCCCCGGGCCGTTTGCGGAAGGGGCAAGGCAGGCCAGAAACTGACGCCGTCTCGGGCAGGCTGCAGGCAGGATCAGTAATCGGTGGGAAGGATCAGGTCGCCGAGGCGGTCCCGCGCGTCCTCGAGCCGTCGCCGCTGATCGGCCAGCACCCGGAACAGCTCCCCCGGCGTATCGTCCACCTGAGTGCGGTAGATCCTCTCTATGCGGTCCAGCTTCGCAAGGTGCTGGGGCACGCGGGTGGAGAACTGCCGGGCGTAGTCCTCTTCGCTGAAGTCCCTGCCCAGCAGATCGTGGAAAAGCTGGCGGAGGGTATCGTAGCGCGGTATCAACCCCGTCGCCGTCTCGATGGCCTCAGTGTCGCCGTGCACCCGGAGCTCCATCCATTTCAGCCACACGCGCTTGTCGGCCATGCCGTTGAGATAGCGGTTGTCTTCGCCGCGCAGGAAGTAGTTGACGCCGAAGACCAGTGGCGGGCTGTCCAATCCCCGCGCGAAGTCCAGGTTGTTCTGGATGTATCGGCCCAGCGGGATGGCGACGAAATCCATGATGGCCATCAGGTTGAACCTGCGCACGCCCTCCTCGCCCAGCGTGGCGGCCGTGGTCTCCGACTCCAGGCTGGCCCCTTTCGTGACGATCCCGTGCGCCCAGTTGAGCGATTGCTCCACGGGGACCCACGTGTCACTGTCCCGACCCCCGTAGACGAAGCCGCCGATCGGCACGCCCTCGGGCTTCTCCAGACCCGGATCGCAGTTCGGGAGGGACTCAAGGCGGATGGTGTAGCGGGCGTTCTTGTGGGAGGGTGGTATCTCGTTGCCTTCCTCGTCGCTGTTGCCCGGATGCCACCTGCCGGAGTGGTTCACGCCTTCTTCCGGACATGGTGCGTCGTGACCAACCCAGTAGGGCTCGCCCTCGGGGGTGACCAGCACGTTGGAGAAGATGATCTCCCCGGGAGAGTTGAGGACTTCCCAGATGATGGGATCGTCCGTGGAATTCACGTCCTGGATGATGCCGAAGATGCCGTTCTCCACGTTGGCGCCGACCACGCGTCCTTCACGCTTGCGGAGGTAGGCAATGTCGTCGCCGACGACCGTCTCGCCGGGGGCCATCGCGGTGGAGGTCTTCCCGCAGTAGCTGGGGAATGCGCCGGCGAGGTACGTAACGCGACCGCGGGGGCCGTGGACGCCCATCAGGAGCATGTGCTCCGCCAGCCAGCCCTCGCGTTCGGCCCTCTGGATGGCCAGGCGCAGGGCCAGCTTCTTCAGCCCGATGGTGTTGCCGCCGTACTGGGTGTTGGTGCTGTAGACAAGGTTCTCGTCCAGGTCGATGTAGATGCGGCGGCGCTCCACGAGCTTGCTGACCGGCGCTCCGTCGTCTCCATCCCCGGCGGGGACCAGCTCGCCCGCGCTGTGGATGAAGCGGAAGAAATCCTCCGAGTCGCCGATGCTGCGGAAAGTCTCATACCCCTGCCGGTAGAGCAAGTCTTCGCTGTGCGCCACGTAGGCGGAGTCGGTCATCTGTACACAGGGGATGGAAAACTCGGAGCTCCTGGGGCCGAGACAGAAGAAGCGGACGAACATCTCCTTGCCTTCCATGGCGCCCGCCAGGTTCCGCCGGACCTCCCGCACGCCACTCTCCTTGTCCACCGTGTTGAGCCGTTCGCCCAGTTCCCGGCCGGGCTCGACCAGGTAGCAGGTGTGCTCCTTGTCGCGGGCCTGGTCGTGGTAGCCGTCGAAGTGGACCGTGTGACCTTCCGTGGCGAGTTCCCGTTCCTCGGCCAGCTCAATTGCCCTGCGCCGGACGTAGGCGATCTCTTCGGGATCGTCGGTTGCGACGAACACCGATTCCGGCGTGCACAGGGCGATGGCATCCGCGACGAAACGGTGGAGCTTCGGGTTGTCGAGGGCGGTCAGCTTGGCGTAGTTCGCCTCGTCCAGGCCATCGCGGAGGATCTGTAGATAGTCTGCGGCCATGCTTTCAGGCATCCTGTGCTGTCGGGTAAAGGCAATCCGGCTCGATCCTGCGGCTATGCCAGCGGCCCCCGACCGGTACGGATTACAAAAGAGCCAGGCTCGTCTCTGGTCGGCGAGTCTGGCATGGGCGACTGGTGCTTCGTGCAAGCTCTGCTTGATGCCGCATTCTATCAGAGAAAGGCGTGCTGTCAAGGGCCTGGTGCGGTTCGAAAAGCCGGGAGCCGCTTGCAAATCCGTGCCTCTCGCCATATAAAGTGCCCGTCCCGATCCTTTTCGCAACAGCCCTAACGCCGTGGGATCCAGTATGCGCCTGAAAGAGCACGAGAGGAACTATCGAGTCAGATTCGACAACGGGATAGCGGTCGAGGTACTCCGCAACGAGGGGATCTTCGGCGGACTGGGCTACGTCAAGTGGGGCAGGCGCAAGCTCCGCTCGACGGAGCTGCCCATCCTGCCGCTCATCTCCACCCCGAACGGTTACGTGGTCAGCCGGCTGGAGTTCGAGGACATCGAGAAGGAGGAGGACGGGCTCTGCATCAGTCTGAGGCCCTGCGTGGTCCCCCGGGGGCGTATGGAGTGGCTGTGCTACGACGGGCAGGACCGCTGGAACGTCGGCACGTGGGCCGAAGAGCCCGTGCGTGACCGGGGAGGAATGCTGCAGTTGACGCTCCGTGCCGTCAACCGGTGCATCGGCGGGGTCTGCTTCGTCGGCTTCTCCTACGCTTACAAGTTCCATTCCCGCAAGTATTACGTCTATCGCATCCATGATCGGGCCACCTGGGAGCTTGGCGGGTGGGCGACGGGGAATTCCTTCTGGATGAGAGGGCCCTTCAACCAGCCGCAGAAGACGTTCAAGAACAAGGACGATTCCTTCACCACCGCCTGGCGTGCCAGCAGCGACGAGGCCGTCCAGTTGCAGCAGTTCCTCCCCCTTT
>JASFTU010000184.1:0-5374 GCA_050050635.1 Candidatus Brocadiaceae bacterium | reverse complement strand
ACATCCGCTGGCTGGGGTTCGACTGGGGGGAGAGGGAGCACTACGCCTCCGACTACTTCGGGCAGCTCTACGAGTGGGCGGTCGAGCTGGTCCGGAAGGGAAGGGCGTACGTGTGCGACCTGAGCCCCGAGGAGATGCGCCGCCTCCGCGGCACGCCGACGGAGCCGGGTCAGGACAGCCCCTATCGCGACCGCTCGGTGGAGGAGAACCTGGAGCTGGTGGAGGGGATGCGAGCGGGGGAGTTCGAGGAGGGGAGCCGGACGCTGCGCGCGAAGATCGACATGAGGCATCCGAACATCCTGATGCGCGATCCGGTGATGTATCGCATCATTGAGGAGTCGCACCAGCGCACGGGCGAGGAGTGGTGCATCTATCCCACCTACGACTGGGCGCACGGGCAGTGCGACTCGATCGAGGGGATCACGCACTCCCTGTGCACGCTGGAGTTCGAGAACCACCGTCCGCTCTACGACTGGTTCCTCGACCAGCTCGGCGTGCACCATCCGCAGCAGATCGAGTTCGCCCGGCTGAACCTGACCAACACTATAACCAGCAAGAGGAAGCTGGCGCGGCTCATTGACGACGGTTACGTGGACGGATGGGACGATCCGCGCCTGCCGACGCTGCGCGCGCTGCGGCGACGGGGAGTGCCGCCGCCCGTCATACGGGAGTTCATGGAGGAGATTGGCGTCTCCAAGACCAACAGCGTGATCGACATGGCGCTGTTCGAGCACCTGCTGCGGCAGGACCTGAACGAGACGGCGCCGCGTCGATTCGGTGTGCTGCGACCGCTGAAGCTGGTCATCGACAATTACCCGGAGGATGAAGTCGAGCATCTGGAGGCGGTCAACAACCCGGAGGACGAGAGCGCCGGAACGCGGGAGGTGCCCTTCTCCCGAGTGCTGTACATCGAGCAGGGGGACTTCATGGAGGAGCCGCCCAAGAAGTTCTATCGCCTGGCGCCGGGGCGGGAGGTGCGGCTCCGCTGGGGCTACTTCGTCAAGTGCGTGGACTTCGCCAAAGACCCCGAGACCGGAGAGGTGACGGAGGTGCACTGCACCTACGACCCGGAGACGCGGGGCGGCTATGCCCCGGACGGGCGGAAGGTGAAGGCCACGCTCCACTGGGTCTCGGCCGAACACGCCGTGGACGCCGAGGTACGCCTTTACGACCGGCTGTTGCTGGACGAGGAGGAAGTGGCGGACGGGGCCGAGGCAGACGTGACGGAGTTGCTCAACCCCGGTTCGCTGGAGGTGCTGGAGGGCTGTAAGGTGGAGCCGAGCCTGGCGCGGGCGGAGCCGGGCGAGCTGTTCCAGTTCGAGCGGCAGGGCTACTTCTGCGTGGACCGTGATTCGGGGGGCGGCGGGCTGGTGTTCAACCGCACGGTCACGATGCGGGACGAGTGGCGGCGGATTCAGAAGCGGCGCGCACAGAAGCGCAGGGAAGGCGGGTGAGTGGGACCGGGCATTAAGGGAGCCCCAAGAGGGTGCGAGCGTTCGCCGTCGTGCGCGCGGCCAGTTCCTCGGCGTCCGTCCCGATGACCTCCGCCAGGCCACGCAGATTGGCGGTGATGAACGCCGGCTCATTGCGCGCCTGACCGTGCGGCTCGGGGGTCTGGTAGGGGCAGTCGGTCTCGACGAGCAACCTGTCGATGGGCACGCTTCGGAGGGCCTGCTTCAGCCGTTTGTAGCCGGGTCGGCTGACGGCGGCGGCGACCGAGAGGTGGAACCCGAGGTCGAGGTACTGATTCGCCACCCCCGCCGGGCGGTCGAAGCAGTGGCGCACTCCCCGCACGCGGTTGCCCTCTTCCCCGAGAACCTCCAGCACCTGCGGGTCGGCCTTCCGGGAGTGGATGATGACGGGCTTGCCGAGCGCGCGTGCCAGGACGAGGTGACGGCGGAAGCCGAGCGCCTGGTCCTGCGGACCGGTGTAGCCCCGGAACAGGTCGAGTCCGGTCTCACCGATGGCTATGACCTCAGGAGCCGTGGCCAGTTCCTCGATCCGGGCGAAGTCACCAGACCGCGCTTCCCCCCAGTGATTCGGATGGATGCCCACGGCCGCGCGGATCTGGTCGGGGAAGGCACGGGCCAGGCGAACGGCTCGCCGGGAGGAGGCGAGGTCCATCCCCACGCACAGCATCGCGGCAACGCCGGCGCGGCGGGCCCGCTCCAGCACGGCCTCCAGGTCTTTCTCGAACTCCGGCAGGTTGAGGTGGGTATGTGTGTCGATAATCTCCATGGACGGCCTGCACGCGTGCGAGAGGCCGGCATGTTGCCCGGCCAGAACGGACGCATTATAATGGACGCGTGAGCGCGCCGACAGCAGCACTGTCCTCCTGGTCGCATGTCTGAGGGTGCGTTGGCGTATGGCTGAGCTTCGACAAGATCCGGCTTCGGGGCGTTGGGTGATCATCGCAACGGAGCGTGCAGCACGCCCTCACGATTTCTACGTGCCCAGGGGTCGGAAGCACGGAGGGTTCTGTCCCTTCTGTGAGGGGAACGAAGACAGGACGCCGGCCGAGACCATGGCGTTCCGCGCGGAGGAGACCGGCCCGAACGAACCCGGCTGGCAGGTGCGCGTCGTGCCCAATCGCTTCCCCGCCCTCCAGCCCGAGACCGTGGCCCGGCACAGCGGCGATGGCATATATCGTGCCGTTGGCGGCCACGGCGCCCACGAGGTCATCATCGAGACCCCGCGCCACCTGGTGAGCCCCACCGAACTCACCCCGGAGGACTTCGCGCTCGTGGTGCGGACCTATTGCCATCGTGCCCGGGCACTCAGCGAACAGGAGGGAGTCTCCTACGTTCTGATCTTCAAGAACGTGGGTGAGGGTGCCGGGGCCAGCATCGAGCACACGCATTCGCAGTTGATCGCCGTGCCCGTGATGCCGAAGCGCGTGGACGAGGAGATGCGACGGTGTGCGGAGTTTCGGGCCGAGCACGGGAGGTGCCTGTTCTGCGCAATGATCGAGCAGGAAGTGGAGTCCGGCCAGCGGGTGGTGGTGCGGCGAGAAGGCTTCCTGGTGATCAGCGCGTATGCGGCGCGTTTCCCCTTTGAGATGTGGGTGCTGCCCGAGGAGCACCAGAGGCACTTCCATGAGATGGATGTTGAGCGCGCCGCTGCGCTGGCGCGCGTCCTGCAGGAGGCGCTCGGCAGGCTGGAGGTCTGCCTGAGGGATCCGCCGTTCAACTACGCGATCCACAGCTCGCCCGTGGGCGGGGAGGGCGAGACATGTTACCACTGGCACATCGAGGTGATCCCGCGTGTGACGCGGGTGGCGGGATTCGAGTGGGGCAGCGGCTTCCACATCAACCCGATGGAGCCGGAGCGGGCGGCCGAGCACCTGCGGGAGGTCCCGGAGAAGGCGATCAAGGCCAAGGTGACCTACGCCGCAACGCCCGACCGGTAGGCGCCGCCCCGGACCGGCGGGCCCGGGCGAGCGGAGCAAACAACGTCGACTTGGCACGAGGATGAGGAGCGGCACCAAGTCCTTCTGCCGGCTGTGACAGGGAAGGAGTCAGGTTCATGCAGATTGCGATGGTGGCTTCCGAGGTAGCTCCTTTCTCGAAGGAAGGTGGCCTGGCGGACGTGCTGGGATCGCTGCCGTCAGCGCTGGCCAGGCTCGGGGAGGACGTCTGTGTGATCAGTCCGCTCTACAGGGGTGTGCGTGAGCGGGGCGAAGCGCTCGGCATGCCGCTCCAGCGCGTGGAGAACGGGGCGCTGAGCGTGCCCATAGGAGACGGGACGGAGAAGGGAGCCGTGTGGCGCTCGACGCTACCCGGCGTGGACGTGCCGGTATTCTTCCTCGAGAACGGTCGCTACTACGACCGGGACGGCTACTACACGAGGCCCGACGACCATACGGACTACCAGGACAACAGCGAGAGGTTCATCTTCCTGTCCCGCGGTGGGCTGGAAATGTGCAAGGTGCTGGGCATGAAGCCGGATATCGTCCACAGCCACGACTGGCATACCGGACTCGTGCCGATATATATCAAGTACCTCTACGCCGCCGATTTCCCCGATACGGCATCTGTGTTCACGGTTCACAACCTGGCCTACCAGGGCATCTTCTGGCACTGGGACATGAAGCTGGCGGGGCTGCCGTGGAGCCTGTTCAACTGGAAGATGCTGGAGTACTACGGGAATCTCTCGTTCCTGAAGGCCGGTCTGGTGGGGGCGGACGTGCTCACGACAGTCAGCAAGACGTACGCCCGCGAGATCCAGAGCGAGGAACAGGGCCGCGGGATGGAGGGCGTGCTGCGGGAGAGGTCCGATGCCCTGTACGGGATCGTCAACGGCATCGACGTGGAGGAGTGGGATCCTTCGACCGATCCGGCCATCGCCGCCAATTACTCCGCCGACGACCTGTCGGGCAAAGCCGAGTGCAAGGCGGCGCTGCAGGAGCAGTTCGGCCTGCCACAGGAGCCGGACACTCCGGTGATGGGCCTGGTCTGCCGGCTGGTCGCTCAGAAGGGGATGGACCTGTTCCAGGAAGCCTGGCCGGCGTTGCTGCGGGAAGAGGCGCAGTTCGTCGTGTTGGGGCGTGGCGAGCCGCGTTACCACGAGTTTCTCCAGCGCGCGCACGAACGCGCTCCGGACCGTGTGGGCGTGCTGCTGGACTACGACGCCGAGTCGGCGCACAGGATCGAGGCCGGCAGCGACATGTTCCTGATGCCGAGCCACTTCGAGCCCTGCGGGCTCAACCAGCTCTACAGCCTTCGGTACGGTACGGTGCCCATCGTGCGAGCCACCGGTGGACTTGCGGACACCGTGGGGGACTACGACGAGCAGGGGCTCCAGTCGGGTGAAGCCACGGGGTTCGTGTTCGAGCCCTACGAGCCGCAGGCGCTCGCGCAGGCCGTTCGGCGGGCGCTTGCGGTCTTCCCGGAACGGGAGAAGTGGCGGAAACTGATGCTGAACGGCATGAGCCAGGACTGGTCCTGGAAGAGGAGCGCGCGGGAGTACCTGGACGTGTACGGCAAGGCGCGGCAGAGAATCGTCTCCAGTTAGGCGGGAACCGCAGTGGCGGAGCGAACGGAGATAGCCCAGCAGAGGAGCATCGCCGCCCGGATCCTGCGGCAGAACAAGGAGGAAATCCTCCGCAGGTGGATGGAGAAGATCTCCCTGCTGGCCCGTGAAAGAGGCGTGGAAGACACCCTGGACGCAGGCGTTGTGCAGCAGGACGCCCGGGAGTTCGCCGACCTGCTGGTCAACTGGGTCGAGGGGAAGGGGTCAGAGGGTGACGTGGCGTCCTTCTACCACCTGATCCTGGACGGCCGGCAGTACCGAGTGCGCCTGGCCGACATCGCCTACATGCTGCTGGAGCTGAAGAGCGTCGGCAAGCAAGTTATCTTCGAGAACGTGCCGGTCG
>JASFTU010000183.1:0-5377 GCA_050050635.1 Candidatus Brocadiaceae bacterium | reverse complement strand
CGTACATAGGGAAGAACCCACATGACCTGGAGGGCTACCGCGAGCTGGGGCGCCTGCAGCCGGCCGCGGCGGCGGCCTTGCTGGAGCGGCACCTCAGGGAGACCGACGGCCTGGACGACCCGCAGAAGGTGAGAGAGCTGGTGGCCCTCTACGCGCTGTCGGGAGCGCAACAGAAGGCCCGCGACCGGGTGGCTTCCTTTGCCGGTGGCGGGCAGATGAGTCCTGCCGAGCTGCTGCTGCCGCTGGCCCGCAGACTCAAGAAGTGGGGCTACGAGCACAAGCTGGAAGCCCTTCGTCGGACGTTCCCCGAGCTCCTGCCGGCAGAGGAGGACAGCGGTGACTGAGCGCGGGCTCGCCCGCCCGGCTCAACGTCCCGCCGAGGACCTGGCCAGAGCAATCCTGCCCGTGCGCACCATCTCCCGGATGCCATAGGGACGGACCAGGTCCAGGAACGCCTCGATCTTCTCTTCGGTTCCCGCCAGCTCGATCATGACTTCGTTGTGGCCGACGTCCACGATGCGAGCCCGAAAGATATCCACCAGCTCGAGCACTTCGCTTCGCCTGCTGACGGGCGCGTTGACCCGCACCAGGGTCAGGTCGCGCTCCACGTGACGCACGCCGCTGAAATCCTGAACCTTGACGACGTCCACGAGCTTCTCCAGCTGCTTGCGGACCTGCTCCAGGATTGCTTCGTCGCCGGCGACGACGATGGTCATCCGGCTGAAGTCGGGCATCTCGGTCTCCCCGACGGCGAGGCTGTCAATGTTGAAGCCGCGCGCGCTGAAGAGGCCAGAGACGCGGGCCAGAACGCCCGGCCGGTTGGCCACCAGGGCGGAGATAATGTGCTTTTGCATCGCAAATCCTCAGCAAGGAACCGAAGGGCTCTCGTTCATGCCATGCCGCTGATCATGCGGTCGATGGCCTGCCCGGCCGGGACCATGGGGAAGACGTTCTCCTCGGGGTCGGTACGGAAGTCAATCAGCACCGGCCCGTCGGTGACTTCCATGGCCTCCTCGAGGGCGGGCTCGATCCGGTCGGCGGTGTCCACCAGTATGCCCGTCGCGCCGTAGGCCTCGGCCAGCTTCACGAAGTCGGGATTGCCGTTCGCCAGGTACGTGTGGGAGTATCGCCTGTCGAAGAACAGCTCCTGCCACTGGCGGACCATCCCCAGGTAGCCGTTGTTGAGAAGGGCGATCTTGACCGGCAGATCGTTGACCACGGCCGTGGCCAGCTCCTGGATGTTCATCTGCAGCGAGCCGTCGCCCGCCACCACGAAGACCGTGCTGTCCGGCCGGCCGAACTGCGCGCCGATGCCCGCCGGCAGCCCGAAGCCCATCGTGCCCAGCCCGCCCGAGCTGAGGAAAGTACGCGGCTCGGTGTAGCGGTAGTACTGGGCCGCCCACATCTGGCACTGCCCGACGTCCGTCACCACAATCGCCTCGCCGCCGGTCACCTTGTAGATGCCTTCGACCACTGCCTGCGGCTTGACGATGTCGCCCTCGGTCTCGTAGGTGAGGGGGAACTCCTCCTTCCACTGGTCGATCTGGGACCGCCATTTCTCTCGCCGCCGCTCCTCCACCAGCGGGATGAGCTCCGCCAGGATGTCCCGGGCATCGCCCACAACCGGGATGTCCACCGCCACGTTCTTACCGATGGACGCCGGATCAACGTCCACGTGGATGATCTGCGCGTTCGGCGCGAACTCGTCAACCTTCCCGGTGATGCGGTCGTCAAAGCGCGCTCCGACGGCTATCAGCACGTCCGAGGCGGTCACGGCGTAGTTGGCGTACACCGTGCCATGCATCCCCAGCATGCCCAGCGACAGGGGATCGGACTCGGGGAAAGCGCCCAGGCCCATCAGCGTGGTGGTCACGGGGATACCGGCCTTCCGGGCCAGTTCCCCGATCTCGACGTGGGCGCCGCTGATGATGATGCCTCCGCCGATGTACAGCACCGGCTTGCTGGCCGCATTGATCGCCGCGGCTGCTTTCTCGATCTGGCGGCTATGGCCGGAGCCGGTCGTCGGTTTGTACCCCGGCAGCGCCATCTCGGAGCCCACCTCGCCGCTCGCCTCCTGACTGGCCACGTCAGCCGGCAGGTCGATCAATACGGGTCCCGGGCGGCCCGTCGCTGCGATGTGGAACGCCTCCTTGACGATCCTGGCCACATCCCGCACGTCCTTGACCAGGTAGTTGTGCTTGGTGGCCGGCCGGGTGATACCCGTCACGTCGGCCTCCTGGAAGGCATCGTTGCCGATGAGGTGGGTCTTGACCTGGCCCGTGATGGCCACCACGGGCACGCTGTCCATGTAGGCGGTGGCGATGGCGGTGACCAGATTGGTGGCGCCCGGGCCGCTGGTGGCCACGCATACGCCCACTTTCCCGGTCGCCCTGGCGTAGCCGTCCGCCATGTGTCCGGCGCCTTGCTCGTGCCGCGCCAGGATGGTCTTCAGGGGCGCGTCGTACAGCTCATCATAGAGCGCGATCACCGCGCCTCCCGGCAGTCCGAAGATGTGCTCAACGCCTTGCTCGAGCAGTGCGTCGATGAGGATTTGTGCTCCCGTCTTGCCCATTGCCAGTTCTTAGCCAGGGTAGATGTGGATTCATCCGGTCGCCACGGCAATGCCGGACGACCGGATCGCAAAGCACGCCCCCGCAAGGTGGACACGACGGGGGCGCAGGCCCGGGGGCTGCGCACGGCAGGCGGCGCTGCTCGGGATGCCGCCCATCAGAAGATGCCCGCGCCGAACTCGCCCAGGTCCGGTTTCCCTGCCTCCTCCTCGTCCTCCTCTTCCTCGGTCTCGCCCGTCGGGGGCTCTTCCTCCCGCGGGAGAGGAGGCACTTCCAGCCTTTCCTCGGAGGGGGCGCCGGGCTCGGGCGCCGGCTCGGCCTCTTCGGCCTCCTCTTCAGGCGCCGGGACCTGCTCCGCCTCGCTCGGCGGCGTCTCGGCCTCGGCGGAGGTCTCCTCTTCCGTCTCGCCCTGCTCTTCTCCCAGCTCCTCGTCGGTGTCGGCGTAATCCTCGGCCAGTTCCTCCAGGCCCTCCGCCTCGTATTCGCGTTGCGGAGGAAGTCCCTGCTCGACCCTTTCCCTTTCGGCCTCATAGGCCGCAAGGACCGTTCTCTGGAGCATCTCTCGGCAGGGAGTGTTGATGGGATGGGCCACGTCCACGTGGAATTTGTCCCGCGCGTCCGGGCCGGAGGTAGCTCTGTTCTCGTCCAGCCGGTGCCCGCAGCGGCTGCAGTAATGGGCCCTCAACTCGTTCTTCGAGCCGCACTCCGGGCAGTTGTCGGTCAGCTTACGGCTCGGCATTGCAACGAAGAAGCCTTTGCGTCCCTCGATCACACGCAGGTCGTGAACCACGAAGTCGTCATCTATGGTGATGCTGCAAAATGCGCGCAGCCGGTCCGATCGGTTCCGCATCAGCTTCACGCGTACTTCGGTGATATTCAGCAATGTGTCCTCCAGGTTGTCAGCATACTGAGACGGCCGTTCCATGCGGGAAGATTATGCACCACGGTGCAGGGGATCGCAAGCCTGTCCGCAATGACCTCGGCCGCCTTTGTGGACTCTTCCTTCCCGCCAGTCAGTGCGAAGAAGCTCGAACCACTGCCCGAAAGCAAAACTCGCTCAATCTGACAGGTATCGCTCACCTCCTCAAGCTTACGCCGCAGCACGTCCAGCTCCTCGTACGCTGTCAGCGCAACAGGCTGCAGATCGTTGCGCAACGCACGCGCAAGTAGCCCCATGTCGGCGCCCCTCAGCGCCTTCAGTACATTGTCGCTTGCGCCCACCGAACTTGTCAAGCCGGTTCGCGCCGACCGGTAGACCGCCGCCGTCGAGACCTCCACCTCCGGCGTCACCACCACATAGAAGAGCCGGCCCTCGAAGGGGACGCTGGATACCCTCTCGCCTCTCCCCTCGCACAGGGCAGTTCCACCGTTCAGGAAGAACGGCACATCTGAGCCCAGCTCGGCGGCAAATTCCGTCAGACGGGCCGGCGGCACCTCCGCGCCCCACAGATCCCTGAAGGCCATCAAGGCGACCGCCCCGTCGGAGCTGCCCCCTCCGAGCCCTCCGCCCGGTGGTATGCGTTTCTCCAGCTCGACGTCGGCTCCCCGTTGGACGTCCAGCTCAGACTGGATGAGGCGACCGGCGCGGACGACCAGGTTCTCCGGCCCGGAGGGCACACACGGGTGCGAGCATTTGAGTTCCAACCGGTCGTCCGCCCGCCGCCGGAAGCGCAACTCGTCGCAGAGGCTGACGGCCTGCATCACGGACCGGATTTCATGGTAGCCGTCCGGCCGCTCCCCCAGCACCTCCAGCGACAGATTGATCTTGGCCGGGGCCCGAACGACCAGGTCGAAGCTCTGGCGCGTTTCAGTCATCACCGTTCTCCGCCCACTCGAAGAACGTGAGCTGGCTGCCCCCGTAGATGCGCTTGTCCGTCTCCAGGAGCTTTCGGACGGGCCAGATGGCATGAGGGATGGGTCGGTGGTGAAGGACAAGGAGCGCGGGGCGGCCGATCCAGCGCCCTTCCAGTCGCTCCAGCGCGCCCAGAAGCTCGGGCCTGCTGTTCGGGTCGTCCACCATGACGTACGGGGGGTCAACGAACACCAGGTCGGCCGGCCCCGAATCCGAGGGCGGCTGCCGTTCGGGCAACGCCAGGACATCGCCCTGCACCAACCGACAACGCTCTGCCAGCCCGCAGCTCTCGGCGTTCTCCTCGACCAGTCCAGCCAGACGGGGATCCTGCTCGACGAACACGCACTCGGCGGCTCCCCGGCTCAGCGCCTCCAGGCCGAGCGAGCCGGTACCGCTGAACAGGTCCAGCACCCGGGCACCGGGCAGGTCGTGCCGGATTATGTTGAACAGGGATTCCTTCACCCTGTCCAGCATGGGTCGCAGGGCGTTCGAGGACAGGGCGCGCAGTTTCGTGCCGCGGGCCGTGCCGGCGATGATCCTCACGAGTTGTCCCCCTTGAGCGCCGATGCGGAGACGCCGACGATGCAGACGCCCGCCCGGGCGGCCCTCTCCTGCAGCTTCTCCCGGTTCAGCACGAGCGTCCGTCCGGCTTCGATCGCCAGCACTTCCACTCCCGACTGCGCCATGGTTTCCACTGTCCCCGGACCCACGGACGGTATGTCGAACCGCTCGTCATGGCCTTCCCTGGCGACCTTCACGGCCACCGCGCGGCCACCGGCCAGCCTGCCACCCCGCTCGAGGGTCGGGTCCGTGCCGTCTATGCCTTCAACGGCCACCACGGCCTGGTCTTTGACCACGATGCACTGGCCGATCTGGAGGGCGGCCACCTCCTTGGCAATGGGCCAGGCGAAGCGGATGTCACGCCACTGCGCGGCGGAGGGCTCCTCCGAGGTCA
>JASFTU010000182.1:0-5380 GCA_050050635.1 Candidatus Brocadiaceae bacterium | reverse complement strand
AGCGGCATTGCCCGCCCCGCCGGCGCCCACGATCGCGAAGACACGATCGTCCTGGCCCTCGATCTTCGGCGGCTTCGGCTCGGAGGGTTCTCCGACGTAAACATGACCATGCTCGATCTTCACCGGGAAACAGCCCGTCGCGTCGAGTGCCGGCGGGGACACGGCCTCCCCCGTGCGAACGTCGAACCGGGCCGAATGCCAGGGGCACGTGACGACGTGTCCCCTCAGAACGCCCTGCACCAGCGGCGCACCGTAATGGGTGCACTTGCCCCCGCAGGCGTGGATCTCATCGCCCACGCGCACCAGCAGGACATCCCGCTTCCCCACTTTCACGCCGAGCGGCACCCCGTCCTCCAGCTCCCCACGTTCCGCCACGGGCGTCCACTTCTGCTCAGACATGGCTCCCCCCTTCTTGCGAGAAATGCCCACGGACCCCACTCCCCCACCGCTCCATTCTTCACGCCGTCCGGGCCCGTGTCAAGATCAGGCGGGCTCTCCCCGCAGCACGGCTCGAACGCGCTGGAAGCCCAGCTCCCCGCTGGTCAGCACGTCCACGCCGAACTCCCTTCGGCAGTCGGGATGGGAAAGCTTGAAGACGGTCATGGAGAGCTGAGCGAGGACCACCACGGCGATGTCCCCGCCAGCGCAGCCGTCGCGGATCGCTGCCGCGATCACCTCGTTATGCCCTTCGACGTCCCCTTCGCCCAGCAGATCAAACGCATCCTCCACCGTGGCGCCCGCGAAGCTGACCTCCTGCCCCATCCGTCGAGCCGTCTCGCGCAGCAGCGCCTGCGTGCTCCGGACGGTGGGGCCGTGCGTTGCCACCACCAGGATCCTGCCCTGACGGCTGACGGCCTCTTCCATCATGGGTTCGTCGATCTGCACCACGGGGACGCCGTGCGCCGCCATGGCCTGGCGAACGGAGTCCATGGCCCGGTTCATCGTAGAGCAGCTCACCAGGATCGCGTCCACGCCGGCCAGTTTCACCAGTTGCTCCGCGTATTCCACGAACAGATCGATGTTCTCCTGCGGTGGGCACGGCGCCCCTTCAGCGTGGGCGCGCATGAAGTTGAGCTGGATCGCCTCATTGCCGACGTTGACCAGCTTGACGCCCGGCAGGGCCAGCCGCCCGAAGTAGTTGGACCAGAGGGCGATCCAGGAGGCACCGTTCACGATGCCCAGTTTCTTGCCCTTGAGCTCCGCATCCCCGGACGGGTCGTCCACAAGCGTGGGGACGCCGGTCACCTGCATGTACATGCTGAACAGCGCGAGTGGGTCGAGCTCCGTGGCGGCCATCAGCTTCCTCCCGCCATGCTCAGGGTCTCCAGTGCTTTCTCCACCACGTGGTCGGAGGTCATTCGGTAGTGGTGCAACAGGTCGTTCACGTGGCCGGTGTGGATGAAGTCCTCCGGGTCGGTGCCGACCGCGCCGACCGGCAGCCCGATCCCCCGGGCCGCCAGGGCCTCGGCCACCAGCGAGTACAGCCCTCCGCTGACGCAATGGTTCTCCAGCGTCACGATGGCGGGCACGCTCCCGGCCATCTCGTAGAGCAGCGCCCTGTCGAAGGGCTTGAGGGTGGGATGGTGGTCTACGCGCGCCTTGATGCCCCTCTCCTCCAGTTTGGCCGCGGCGATCTTTGCCGTCTTGATCATGAACCCGGAGCAGAGGAGGCCGACATCGTCGCCCTCGTCGACCACCGTAACGCCCTTGCCGAGCTGGAAGTGGTAGCCCTCCCACAGCTCGTTGTCTTCGACCTCGCACCGTACGATGCGCAGGTAGAACGGGCCCTCCGTCTCCAGCGCGCAACGCAGGGCCTGAGCCATCTCCAGGTTGCAGCTCGGCTCGACGATCCTCAGGTTGGGGATGCGCAGCAGGAGCGAGAGCTCCTTGTCGCTCTGGTGCGTGGCCCCGGCTTTGCCGGTGAACAGGCCGACGTAGGCGCCCAGGACCTTCACGTTCAGGTTGCTGTAGGCCACGGAGATGTAGAGCTGGTCCATGTAGCGCCGGCAGAAGGCGTCGAAGGTGCAGGGAAACGGGACGTATCCCTCCTGGGCGAGGCCGGCCGAGACTGCGATCAGGTTCTGTTCGGCAATGCCCACCTTGATGAGGCGGTCCGGGTGGTGGTGCTCGAAGATGTGCAGGCCGGTAGAACTGCGCAGGTCGGCGTCCAGTGCCAGTACGCGCTGATCCTCCGTCGCGAGGTCGGCCAGGGCGAACCCCATCTGGTAGCGCATCTGCTTCGTTTCTTCACGGTCGGGTATGACGAACTGGGCCATCGCTCCCTCCCTCAGGCCTGCTCCTCGGTGATCTGGTCCGGGTTCTCGTGCGCGGGCGGCACGATCCGGATGGCCTCGCCCAGGGCCTCGGGGAACTCCTCGGGTATGCCCAGTCGGCGGCCGTCCTGTTCCCACAGCTCCTGAAGCCACCGGCCGGCCGCCTCGACGTTCCGCGGCGCCGAAGTGTGCCAGTTGGGGTTGAACTGGCACTGGCGGACCTTCTTCCCTTTGATCGTGTTGAGGATGACCGCCTGTGGCTTGCCCCGACGCTGCTGGGGAAGAACCGTGAGCAGATCGACCAGCTCCGCGACGTCGTGCCCATTGCGCGCCTCGTAGACGTCCAGATTGAAGGCTTCCAGTTTGTCCGCGAGTGGTTCGATGCTCATGTCCAGGCTTACGAAGCCCTTCGCCTGCACTTTGTTGTTGTCGATGACGAATACGAGGTTGTCCAGCTTGTAGTGCCCTGCCGCCATGAAGGCTTCCCACACGGCACCCTCGTTGCACTCGCCGTCCCCCATCAGCACGTACACCATCCGGTCATTGTGGGCCGGTCCCTGGCGCCTGATCCCGAGGGCACGACCCACGCCCACGCCGGGGATCTGGCCCAGGGAGCCGCCACTGATCTCGATGCCCGGCGTCGTGTTCCAGTCGGGATGGGACTCCAGGTGCGAGCCCCAGGAGCCGTAGCTTCCCAGGTCCTCCACGGGGAAGTAGCCGAAGAGGGCCAGCACCGTGTACAGGGCAGGACAGGCGTGGCACTTGGAGAGGTAGAAGACGTCCCGCATCGGCCAGTCCGGGTCGGACGGGTCGAACCGGAGCGCGTAGCTGTAGAGCGCCGCGAGAAACTCGGCCTCCGAGAAGCTGCCGCCCGGATGGCCCAGCGCCGCACAGGTCATGCTGTAGACCGTGTAGCTGCGCACCAGGTAGGCCAGCGTCTCTGCGTTCTCGAGCAGGGATGCATAGTCGCTGTGGAAGGGCAGGCAATCGGCGCGCTTCCGGGTGTCCGGACGGAACGGCTTCCAGTATGCGGACGGACCCGGCGGGGTGGAATTCCCTGTCATCTTCGACCCTCGGTTTCCTGTTCGAACTTCCGGTAGACCTCCAGCAACGCTTCGTCACCCCCCACGTTCCCCGGGAATATGACGTACGGCATTCCCCGGAACCTGTTCCCCTCGGGAGCAGCTATGGTCGGAACGCCGGGCAGTGTCTGGCCCAGCACCACGGCGGAGTCGATCTCCAGCCCCTGCACCAGCACGTCGTGCGCGGTGATGCCGCCCTTGGCGACGAGGTAAGCGGGAGGATCGGCGAGCGAGCGCACGATCGCCGCCAGGAACTCCGATATCCTCTGTCCGGCGGCGAGGCGCTCGCGCTTGGAGTCGAAACGGAGTTCCTCCCGCGAGGTGTAAACCACCGGCGTCACGCCATCGGCCATCACAGACTCGATGTTGTCCTGCGCGTCTACCTGGAGCGCGCCGCTCCGGGCGAGGATTGCCTCAACGTCCAGCTCAATTCCGCCCACATTGGTGGACTCCAGGAGCCGGTTCAACTGACGGGTCGTCTTCTGGACGTGTGAGCCGACGATGAATAGCCCCGCGCCCCGGTCGCGAGCGATTCCTCCGTCCAGCAGCGGCTTGTCCGGAACGCGGGCCAGGGCTTTAACCACCGACGCCGCGCTCTGGAACGCAAAGCGCTTCCCCTGCTCCACGACCCGCAGCACGCCCTCTGCGAAGCGCTCCAGGTCGGCGTAGCTCTCGGCGTTGACCACCACGTAGCGACGGTCGGAGAGGTCGTCCAGGAACTGCCGGAGCTCGCCCCGCTCGTCGGTCCTGAGCAGCCGCAGCGAGACGCTCAGCACTTCCTCGGCCGGCACCGCACCCCCGGTCTTCTCCTCGATGTAGCTCGGCAGATGGGACGTGCTGTATCCGAAGACGCTATCGCGGGCATACTCGGTGTCGGACGCCGGGACGCGCCGATCGTCGTCCAGCACGTAATGGACATCCCCCGCCGTGAGGCGTCCGCCCTCGAAGAACGCGGGCACCAGGAAGACGGCATCCAGCACGCGTCCCAGCTCCTCCTCGACCGCCTCGACGACGGCGTTGATCTCGATCGGGAAGTGACTGCGGAGGGTCGAGTCACTGCGGCTCATGAAGAGAAGCTGGTGCCCGAACTCGCGGTTCAGGGCGAGAACGTTTGCGACGATCTCTTCGGTTATCCTGCGTGCCGCCTCGGGTTCACGGGCGCGCGTATTGGTCAGTACGTAGAAGAACGGTTGCTCGTGGCGGAAACCGGCGCGGAGTGTCTCCGGGTCCCACCGGGTGAACAGCAAACAACCATGTACCGTCTGCACGCCGGTGGGGTCGTCATCGAGGATGACGAGCTGGACCCGTCCGGGCATGGGGGCTCCCGTGATTGTGACCTCTCAATGCTCGTCAGTCGGCGCGTCCGGGCTCTGAGGGCCCGGGACGTCCGAGCGTGATTCGAACCTGTACCTGATTCCCCTCTCCGCCACCTCGCGCCTGAGGCACGCGACGTCGAGAGCTTCGGGAGTGGTCTCGTTCCTCACGGCGAGGGCGGCGGCGATGCCTGCCAGTTCGCCCGTGTGTGCGGCGCCGTGGATGACGCGCGTTACCTCCCATGCCTCCCCTTCGGCCGAGATGCAGCGCCCGGCCGCCAGGAGGCCGCGCACCTTCCGGGGAAGGAGCGTCCCGTACGGCACCTGCCAGACCTCGCCCGGACGCCACCAGTTGGCCAGCAGACCGACGGAGTCATCGAATTCCCGTGCGTGCATCCCCTCGGAGAGGGTCACCTGACCTTCGATACGGCGCGTCGTGCGGAACTGGACCATCGAGGGGAGGTGAATCGGGTACACACCATGTCGGCCGCCTCCGTCCGGGTCCGCCTGCTTCGCCGCGTAGTGCTCGCGCAGCAACCGTCTGCCTTCGAGCACGAAGCGTGTGACGTCCTTGCCGTCTGTCCCCTTGAACTTCGGCATCCCCTCCGGGTGGCCCTTCCCGCTGCTTCCCGCACCGACCCGGACCGGGGCCCGCAACGGTGCGCCACTTTCACGTTCGACGGCCTTTCGCGCGGATTCCAGCGAGACCTCC
>JASFTU010000181.1:0-5387 GCA_050050635.1 Candidatus Brocadiaceae bacterium | reverse complement strand
TGAAACCCGCGTTGCAGAAGGCCGAGACGGAGTGAAAGACGCTGTGGTAGGCGCGCATGCCGAAGCCGTGGAAGTCGGCGCGCCACGAGAAGAACAGGAAGACGGCGCCCGTCGCCTCCAGGAAAAACGTGAAGATACAGATGAACCGCACCAACGTCCATACGCTCTCGCTCACCTCCGTCTCCACGATGTCCGACATGACCGACTCGAAGCGCATGGACAGGCGCCGCTGGATGAGGATGGCGGCGAACGCCCCCATGGTCATGATCCCCAGCCCCCCCACCTGGATCAGCGTCAGGATGACCAGTTGGCCGAAGAGGGACCAGTAGTGCGGAGTGCTCTTGACGATGAGGCCGGTGACGCAGACCGCACTGGTCGCCGTGAAGAGGGCATCTACGGGATCCGTCCAGACGCGTGCACGGCTGCTCACCGGCAGGATCAGCAGCAGAGCGCCGGTCAGGATGGCCAGGGCGAAGCTCGAGACGGCTATCCGGGCCGGGCTGGCCCGGACGCCGATCCGCTTGAGGAATGCCGCGACCTTCCGCAGTACCTGGATCATGTGCCTTCCTCAGCGCGCCTCAGGTAGCGTGGCCGAGCCGTACGGCCGGTCCCGGGCCGTCATCCGCTGCTGGCGCCCATCCTCTGCTCCAGTCGGTGACGCAGGTACGCCTCCATGAACGACGTGAGGTCACCGTCCAGAACCGCCTCTGCATTGCCCGTCTTCACGCCGGTGCGCAGGTCCTTCACCATCTGGTAGGGCTGGAGCACGTAGGAGCGGATCTGGTTGCCCCAGGCTATCTCGCCCTTCTCATCGTAGAGCTCCTCCAGTTCCTCTTCCCGCTTGCGGCGCTCGTACTCGTAGAGCTTCGCCTCGAGGATCTTCAGCGCCAGCGCCCGGTTCTTATGCTGTGAACGCTCGCTCTGGCAGAACACCGTGATGCCGGTGGGATCATGTCTCAAGCGAACCGCCGAGGACGTCTTGTTGACGTGCTGTCCGCCCGGCCCGCTCGACTTGACGAACTCCATCTCGATGTCCCCTTCATTCAGCTCCACCTCCAGCTCGTCCTCGAGCTCGGGCACCACGTCAACGGCCGCAAAGGACGTATGACGCCTCCCGCTGCTGTCGAAGGGCGAGATGCGCACCAGGCGGTGTACACCGATTTCGCTCTTCAGATAGCCGAACGCCCAGTCGCCCTGCAGGTGGACGGTCGCACTCCGCAGACCCGCCTCCTCACCCGGACGCGTGTCCACGATCTCCGCCTCGTAGCCCTCGTTCTCCGCCCATCGCAGGTACATGCGCATGAGCATCTCCGCCCAGTCGCAGCTCTCCGTGCCGCCGGCGCCGGCGTGCACGCTGAGGAAGGCGGAGTTCGCGTCGTGCTTCTCGTTCAGCAGGCTTCGGAACTCCAGTCGCTCGACCCGTTCGGCCAGATCCTCGGTGCGCTCGGCCACCTCCCGGCGCGTGCCCTCGTCATCCTCCTGCTCCGCCAGTTCGTGCAGGACCTCCAGGTCCTCAATCTCCGCGGCCAGCCCTTCCACGGGCTCGACCAGACCCTTTGCGAACTTCATCTGCCGGATGACTTTCTGAGCCGTCTCCTGGTCCTCCCAGAAGCGAGGATCCTTCATCCGCTCCTCGAGCTGACGCAACTCCTCCTTCTTGGACTCGATGTCAAAGGGAATCCCGCAGGTCGTTCAGGCGGGCCTCCAGGTCGGCGAGTTGGGCAGACATAGTGTGCTTCCTTCGGGTCCGAGGTGAGGGGGCTGTCCGTCCCCCGCTTGCCGCCCATTGTAGCCGCTCGCCCGCTGGCGAGTCAATTTGAGGAGCGGACAGAGGATCCGTGCGGTTGATTCAGATCACCGCCGAGCATACATTGGCTGTGGTGCAGCTCGCCGTGGCGCGGGGCCGCGCTCTGACGGTTCGGCGGCCGGTCCTCGCCCCCGTTCCCGGCGCTTCTGCATGCCCCGGCGCGCCCGTAGCTCAACTGGACAGAGCATCGGACTTCGGATCCGAGGGTTGGGGGTTCGAATCCTCCCGGGCGTGCCATTACAAGCCCGGAGCTGGCACCAGGATAGATGCACTGGCGCTCTGCACTGACAACGGCCCGCAGCGAACAACTCCCGCGTGAGGAGGCATACCATGACGCATGATGAACGGTTCATCTGGACGGCGGTCGGTGTTTGCGCGGCCGGCCTCAGCCCGCTGTTCGTTGTAGGCGGTCTACTCGGTGCCGTGTCGAGCGCCCGGCCGGAAATCGGCTTAGCGGCAGCGCAACTCGGCGTTCTCCTGTGCATCGTCGCGCTGTTGGTCACCGCCCTGCGTCACACCGAGCGCATTGCCGATCGCTTCGCCGAGCTGTGGTGCCGCGACACAGAAACTGACAGAAAAACCCCCGCCACACGCCCGTAATGCCCGCCCTGCGGCGGACCTGGTAGAGTGCTATCCGATCAGCACTTACGGCTATCTACGGGCTGCGCCGTGCTTTACCGCAGACCGCCCCGCCCGACTGTCGATGCGAGGGTTGGGGGTTCGAATCCTCCCGGGCGTGCCACTCCCCCCATGTCTCCGCCAGGCTATGCCGACCGACCATGGGCTATCGCACAATGGACTGCCGGCCCGGCCCTCAGACGCTGCCGTAGAGCGCGTCCAGACTGCCCTCCCGCGTGGCCCGCGCCACGGCGGGAAGGGCCTCCCTGTACTGCGAGAGCTTCGCGCCGCCGAAGACCCGTAGGAGCAGGGCGGGCAGGCTGAAGTGCGACTCGATCCGCGCATCCGGTAAGTGCGAGCGCCGCAGCGCCTCCTGAACGTAGGCGGCGTGGCTCTCCAGGAGAGTCATCACCGGCGTGACCTCGGCGACCCGGGCGCAGGCCTCCCTGAAGCGCGGCTCGGGCTCTTCCAGGCACGCGAAGGCCGCCCGAACGGCCCGGTTGATGCGTTCGATGAGGTATCCGTGGTTGACGTGCTGCCCCCGGTGGACGAGTTCATGGGCGACAATCAGTTCGAGACCCGCCAGGTTGCTCTCGTCCACGTTCTCCCGCACGACGAGCAGTTGCTCTGTGCCCGGCTCGTACGCTGCCAGGCAGTTGCCCTCGACCACGTACTCGAGCAGCCGTTCCAGCAACCCCTTCTCGTGCTCGCCATCCAGCGACACGCCCGCACCGCGGATCCGACCCAGGACCACCTCTTCATAGCCCCGGTCCTTCGGCAGCACCCGGCAAACCAGCGTCCGCAGGCCGAGTTCCCACCCGGTCAGCTCAGCCACCAGCGGCGCCGCTTCGGCAGCCAGTTCCTCGATCAGACCTTCGGATACATCCAGTTTCGCCATTCTCTGCCCCGTTGAGGACACCGCTCGACGACTCCCCGCGGCGCCGGGGATTATAGGAGCAATCCGGCGACCGGGCAAAGGAGCGGCGCAGGCGCACCACCACGCCCACAGGTCTCCGCTCAGAGGTGAGGGGCGCGCACGGCCCGCGCAGGCTCAATCCCGTATTCGCGCCCACGGACCCCCATGGGATCTCCGCTCGGGCAACCGACGCCGTCCTCAGCCGAACGGCCCTGACTCTCGGGCCGTCATCACTCGACGATAGCGATGGCACCCACGGGACAGGAATCGACCGCCTCTCTCACCAGGTCTTCCAGGTCAGCCGGCACGTCGTCCACCTTGACCTGAGAGATGCCCTCCACCACCTCGAACACCTGCGGGCAGATGTCCTCGCATGCACTCGCGCCCACGCACAGGTCTTCATCCACTTCGATCTTCATCGCTGACCCCTCCTGCTGAGGAATGACCGGCACACGACCCCATTGCGCCTTCTGCAGGCTTCAGAGCATGCTATCAACGCAGCCGACAGAACGTCAAGGTGCGGGGTCTCGGTCACGACGTTCCGCTTCCTGCCGCTCGGCTGTGAGAGGTGCACCATGCTTCCACGTGGCTGCTGCTTCCCCGGTGGGGGCACCCGTTGAGCTCTGAGTGCGACGAAGAGCCAAGTCTCACCGATCCCGTTCACACCTTTGAAGCGCGGGAGTTCCTGGAAGAACTGGACTCGCCCGCGGACATCGAGCGCCTGCGCCACCTGATGCTGAACCACAGGAAGCAGGACCACACCAGATCGGTCGAAATACTGCGCCGGGTGGCAACAGACGCGACCATCGCCGGACCGGATGAGACGTAAGACGTGCCGGCATCCTTCTACGGCACCACCGACGATGCGCAGATCGTCCAGGACGAGAGCCCTCCGCCCGGCCCGCTGGACGTTCTGGAGTTCGGGGGAAAGTCCGGCTCGTCCGACCTCGAAAGCGTCCGCCGACCGGGCACACGGGAGGCGGTCAGTCGGCACTGGCCAGCCGGCGGCCGCCGGGGCATGCCGCTCAGAAGGAAGGGACGGCTCCGCCGGTCACCGTACGGACCAGGGTGGAGACGCCGCCCACCGCGGCCTCGACCATGATCAGGGCGATGAAGAAGTAGCGCGCCTGGCGCAATGTGCGCCCGCCCGCCAGTTTCATGATACCCACCTTGCACGCCCAGCCCAGCAGGAAGGGCAACCAGAGGCGGTTCGCATGCCAGCCGCTGCAGGAGAGCAGGCCGATCGCATGCACCGGCCACCAGTAGAAGCGGGCCCGCATGAACATCAGGAAGCCCATGCCCCCCATGCCGATCAGCAGACAGACGGGGTGCGCCTCGGCCGACTGACTCGGCTGCTTGATGATGCGGTCTGCCGCGTCCATGCGCCACTTCGGCTCCCACATCTGGGCCCATATGTCGGAGTAGTTGGCTCCGCCGA
Source organism: Candidatus Brocadiaceae bacterium (assembly GCA_050050635.1). Taxonomy (GTDB): domain Bacteria; phylum Planctomycetota; class Brocadiia; order SM23-32; family SM23-32; genus JASFTU01. Next base: position 608 of record JASFTU010000181.1, on the reverse strand, counting down.
GCCTGTAGGCCGTTTTCAGTGAGGTGTACGTGCCACAAGCCATGGCCACCAGGAAGGCAAACATCAGAACGGGCACCAGCAACCGGCGCCGCTTCTCCCGGAACACCTCACTGATGCGGAACGCGTTCATGGCCATCGGGGCCAGGTATGCAGTGCCACCGGTCACGAGGAGAGGGTCCTGCAAGTTGGCCACCACGGCTCCGGCCGGGCTGAGGAGCCGTCCCCCGCTGATCCCGTGTACGAAGTCGGCCAGCCGCCAGGTTGTCCTGGTGACGTACAGCCCCGCCTGGCTCACCACCCGGGCATAGACCAGGTACCAGATCATGATCATCGCGAACACCGCGGCGGCCGCCGACCACCTCATGCCGTGATAGGCGTACCACGCCAGGCAGCCCCCGATCGAGAGCAGCAGTCCCCAGAAGGCCATCCTGTAGGTGACCGGCTCCCGCCGGTCATCGGCATCCCCCAGCCCGAGGGCCCTTGCCACCACCGACCACAGATGACGTCTGGCCATGAAGAAGATGCCGAGCACGAACACGATGTAGGCGCCGGCCTGCTGCCACCGCATCAGCGGGGCCCCCAGGTCACCGAGTCCCAGCCCGTGAACC
>JASFTU010000180.1:0-5410 GCA_050050635.1 Candidatus Brocadiaceae bacterium | reverse complement strand
CATAATCCTGAACAGCAGCTCGTTGCGACGGCCCCCGTAGAGCCGGTACGTCCGCTTGCGAGGTATGGCAGCGAGCGCACTGAACATCTTCCGGCCGTCGTCGAACTGCGACAGGTTATCCCAGGGGTAGAACCCGGCCGCCCCGCCGTAGCGGTATCCCTCGTAGACGTCGCGCAGGAACCTGGCCTTCCCCCGGGCCGCGTCCCGAGCGCTGCGGAACGCCTCGTCGCCGAGCGCAAGCGTCCCGTAGCGGAGGTGGTGTGCGAACAGGCTCTCGCCGACCGTCCAGGGCTTGTCGTGGTAGAAGGGCGGGTACATCCGGAGCTTCGATTTTATCTTCTCCAGCGTGTAGGCGTTCTCCGGGTACCAGTCCAGGTCGCCCAGGGGGTAGTGCGGGGCGTTGATCTCGCATTGGCAGTCTAGGTCGCCCGCGCCGCCAACCGTGTAGGGACGGGTCGGGTCGTTTGCACGGCCGGCCCGGATCACCTCGCCCATCAGGTCCTCCATGGCGTCCAGCGGGTAACCGAGGTTCATCCCGTTGATGTAGACGAGCTCGTTCTCCACCTGGTAGACGAGCACCGAGGGATGGTTGCGGTAGGCCTTCGTGAGCTGCCGCATATGGCGGCGCCAGCTTTCCCAGAGGGGCCGATTGGGGGCGATGAAGCGTTCGCCGGTCGTCTGGTTGGTTCGCTTGTCGCCGAGGTGGTAGGAGATGAACATGCCGTCGATCATTGAGCAGAGGCGCCCCGGGATGCCGTTCCGGTCGTAGAACTCCAGGCGCTCCTCACGGGTGGGCAGGAAAGTGCGGGTCTTGCGGTTGGCGCTGAACCGGGTGAAGCGGTTCTTCTCCTCGCGGAAGGCCTTCAGCCACTGCTCGGGGCTCTGCGGCCGGCCCTTCACCCCGACCCAGTTCCACGTGTTGAAACGCCGGCCGTTCAGATACATGCCACGGTCTTTCACTTCGATCCAGCGGTAGCCGAAGAGCTGCTCGTGGATGTCCACGGACCTGCCCGCTTCGCTGATGGTCGTGCGCAGCCTGTAGAGGTGGGGGTCCGGCTCAGGCCACCACAGCTTCGCATCGCGCCAGCGGCGGAGCCGGATCGCTCGGCTCACGCTGCTTCGCGCCGGAACGGTCACTTCGATCGGCTCCAGTTCCCTCTCGACCTCGTCGGTCCCGTCGTAGACCGCTTCACAACTGACGCGGAGGGCTCGCTCGACATTGGCCGTATTGCGGAGGGTCAGGTCAACCATCAGTTCCTCGGACCGGTCGCGCGTACCGCGGGGCTGCACGAACACATCCTCGGTGTAGGCGTCGCCGACGGCCACCAGCGTCACGGGGTTGACAATGCCGTACTGGCGCCCGTCGCCGTCACCCTTGGTGCTGGGGTAGATGGGGGCTACCCAACGCGCGCCTCTGACGTTGTCGATCGGCCTGTTGCGCTGCTGCATCAGGGCGGTGCCCCCCTTGTACTGCCTGTAGTCGATGGCGTACCATGGGCCCTTGATGGCCAGGACGATGGTGTTCGTCTCACCCGCGCGCACGTGCTTGCTGATGTCCATGTCCCAGGGGATCCAGACACCTTTGTGCGTGCCGGCCAGCTCACCGTTGACGAAGACGCTGACGAGCCAGTTCGTGCCGCTGAAGTGCAGCTTGAACCCGCGGCCGCCGTGGCCTTCGGGCACGTTCACCCTGGTGCGGTAGACGGTGCGGTGGGCCAGGTTCAGGCCGTCGACCTGCCACTGGCTTCGGGGCACGTCGATGCCGCGCCACCGCAGCCGGCCCAGGTCGGGCAGTTCGGTCTCGGGCTTCCAGGGGTTCTCGTCCATGTTCGGGTCGTCCCAGCGGGCCACCTGCCACGGGCCGCTCAGCTGGAGGCGGGTGCGTTCCCCCTCGGCTGCCGGCGGAGGCATGTGGTATACGTGCCCGGCGGCTCTCCGGTCGATCTCACCTTCATAGGCTTCGCCCGGCTTCAGGTCACCCTCGGGCAGCCACTCCAGCTCCGCAGGCACGAAGGCGAAGCAGTCCAGCGCGATCCAGATGTCGTTGCGGTCCGGCTGCGTCTCGGTGTAGCGGACGGTCAGGGTGGTCTTCCCCGACTCCAGCTCCACCCGGCCGGCGTCCAGCCAGGCGACCTCCTGGTACCTCTTCAGCTCCATCACGTTCGTGGTCGGCTTATCGGCCGGGGCGTTGCGCCACGGCCCGTCGCCGATCCGCCACTGGAAGGGCGCGCGGATCCACTCCATGCCCACGCGGAACCACGCGTCGAAGCTCCCCCTCTGCGGCACGTCCAGCTCGTACTGCAGCAGGTATCCCTCCTCCGGCATCTCCTGCAGGGCCTTTCCCTGCATCACGGCCGCCAGCCACCTGTCGGCCGACAGCAGATGCGGGCGGTCCGCGCCGGTCCAGTAGTCTTCTTCCTCCAGGTTCGTGGACGTGAACTCCTCGGCCTCCGTCCAGACGAACGCGTCCTCGGCGGCCGAGGCGAAGCCGGAGACCCCCGGGATGAACAGAGCGATGACAAGCAGAACAGGCGCAAGGCGGAAGAAGCGGTCAGACCCCATGGGCGGTTCCCTTCTGAACGTCTCGTTACCTATGTACGCGTCCGGCTATCGCGGGCGGGCCAACGGAGCTTCGGCTGCGCGTCGAAGGCGAGCCGGCTCCCGGAATGCGGCGCGGCACTGCTCTCCACACTGTATAGGGCCATGTGGCGAGCGCGTCAACACGCACCCCAAAAGGCGTCCCGGCCGGCGCCCCTGCGCGTCGCGGACCGTACGGGCGTGTCACTCCACGTCGACCACGACGCGGAAGCCGCACTGGTTGTAGTCCGTGTAGCGGTCCGGGTAGTCGATGCGGACGTCGGAGGCCAGGCTCCAATCGCCCTCATAGTAGGGCCCGCCGCAGAGGCAGTAGCCGCGGCGCATGGAGCCCTCGCTTTCCGGACCGGGCTCACAGCGGGTCCATTCCCTGACGTTGCCCGCGATGTCGTAGAGGCCGAACCGGTTGGCCAGCTTCCCTCCGACCGGAGAGGGCCTCCCGCCCATGTGCGGCCCCCACCAGGCCGTGTCGGTGCGGGCGCGATCGCCCCACCAGAAGCGGGTGGTTGAGCCGGCCCGGCAGGCGTACTCCCACTCGTCGTCGGTCGGCAGACGGTAGCGCACGCCGTCGCGCTCCGACAGGCGCCGGCAGAACTCCTCCGCCTCGTCGGGTGAGACGCACTGGACGGGCAGGTTCGAGCCCAGGAAGCGCGAGGGATTGCCGCCCATGATCTCGGCATACTGGGCCTCGGTCACCTCGCAGGCCGCCATGTAGAGGGGGCCGGCCAGCTCGACGATCCGGTGGTCTTCCGAGCCGGGCTCCCCGACCTCGACGCGTCCGGCCGGCACGCGGACCAGTTCCATCTCCCCCTTGTCGGTGCCCGTCAACGTCAGGTTGTTGCGGTAGAAGGTGACGGCCTTCTCTCCGTCGCCTTCGGGCGCGGCGAACTGCACCGTGCGTTCCTCGGACGTCCAGCCTTCGGGCAACCCATCGGCCGGCGCCGCGTCCGAGACGGCACGGCGCTCGGGCTCCGCCCGCCGGGTGGGCACGTAGTCCACGCTCACGCCCGGCTCGATGACGGGGAGCACGAGCCGGGACGGATGCGCGGCGGAGGTGTGCACGGTGTTGTGGGCCACCCGGGCCTCGTCGTAGGACTCGATGGCGTCCCACGTATTGGGATGGACGGTGAACCGCGGGGCGGCGCTGCTGGAGACGTGCAGACGGATCCTGTGTCCGGGAGCGAATACGTAGGCGGTCGAGATGAACTCGATCTCCAGCTCGTAGGTCTCCCCCTCCACCATCCGCTGCGGGTTGTCGAAGCCGGCGTGGAACCGCCCCAGGGCGGCCCCCTCCAGCAGGATGGCCTCGTAGCCGTCCGGATATACGTCCACCAGCGCTGCGGTGAACATGGTGTCGGGCGCGTCGCTGCTGACGTGGAGGTGCAGCTTCGGCCGCCCGGTGATCTCGACCGGCTCCTCCAGCGGCGCCGTCTCGAACCGCAGGATGTCCTCCCGGTCGGCGAGCCGCCTTTGATCGAGCATGCCCGCGTTGTAGCAGGAGATGGCCTCAACGGGGTCCGCCGGATCGTAGGTGTAGCTGAGTGAAGCGTCGTCCTGGGGGGGCGCTTCCCGCAGCAGGTCGCCGTCCCGGCTCAGGTAGAGCGCAGTGGGCCGGTGCGGGATGGGCCAGACGTCCGTCTGTTTCCACACGTTCCCCGGCGCCTCCGGGTCGAGGCAGTCGCCCATGAGATAGTAGTACATGATGGAGCGCACCTCCTCGGGCTCCACGTCATCGGTGAGCCAGCGGAAGGCGGGCATCTCGTCCCACAGCACGTCGCAGTCCGAGTAGAGCGGCGGCATGCGCCCACCGGCACTGGCCAGGCCCTGGAGGCCCCCGTGAGCGCCGCTGCCCATCACGAGGATGGATTTCCCGTTCTTGCGCATCTCCGCCCACTCGTCGATGGCCCCCTGGGTGAACATGTCGAACCAGCCGGTCTTGTCGTTGAGCGGGATGGCGATCTCATCGCCCAGGCCCTCGAACGGGCTGTGGTAGGGCTCGGCGATGGCCTCGGGCGGGTCCCAGCCTTCGCCCCTGCGCCGACGCGACCAGCGCCCGCCGGCCACGCGGTCCCGTGGGTTCCGGCTCAGCGAACTGATGGCGGCCATACACAGCTCCATGTGCGGAGGGTCGGTGACGTAGGCATTCTTCGAGGTGATGCCCGCCTCGGAGTAGCCGAACATGCCCACCTTGCCGTTGCACCAGGGCTGCGTGCCGATCCACTCGATGGTGTCGTGGCCGTCGGCCTGGCTGTCGCGCCTCTCGCGCACGCCCGGCTTGGAGCGATCCTGCCCCACGTAGGCGAACCTGCCGGTGGCCAGCAGCGGCACGCCGAAGTCCAGCGCACTGTCCATGCGTCCCCGGCCCGAGCGTGTGAGCACCACCGGCCAGGGGCCGCCGCCCATGGGCAGGTAGACCTCCGTGGCCAGCGTGCCGCCGGTGCTCATCGGCAGGTCCACCTTCCAGTGGCTCACGCCCTCGGGCAGCAGATCCAGCTCGTGCCCGTCCGGGGGGAACGGGTACGTGCGCCGCAGGTACCAGGCCCGCGCTTCGGACTGGCGCAGAACGCCGTCGCCGTCCAGGTCGGACCCGGGGAACAACTCCAGCTGCCTGCGCAACCAGCCGTCGGTCTCCGAGGTGGGCTCGCCCGGCAGGGCCGGGGGCGCCTCACCCTCGGCCAGCGCATGGGCATCGCGCACGTCGGTGCGCGAGAACGTCGCCAGTTCCCTGAGCGTCTCCTGGTCCGCGGCGTAGGCACCGGCGCACAGCAGCGCCACAGCCGCCAGCATGACAATCGGCAAAGTAGACATCGTGACC
>JASFTU010000179.1:0-5413 GCA_050050635.1 Candidatus Brocadiaceae bacterium | reverse complement strand
CAGCAGGTTCTCCCCGCCGGCGGGTCTGTACTCCATGATCCGGGCGATCTGGGGCACGACGACGACCTCCACGTCGCCGTTGGTCATCAGGTAACTGCCCTCCCAGCCGTGGTAATCGATCTGCCGTATGGTCACGTTCCCCTCCTTCTGCCCGGCCGCGGCTTTGAGGGCGGCGCAGCCGCCACTACCCACTGCCAAACACACAACCACGCCGGCCAGCAGGGCCGCGCCCAAGGCGCACCGTCGCCGGACAGCGTGGACACGTTGGAATGTGCTCTGCATCATTGCTTACCTCACCGGGGGTTCATAGACACGGATCGCCCGGATGGGCACCGGGGCGTCGCCTTCACTGACGAGTTCCAGATTATGCCGCGCATTGGGCAGTCCCTGGGCCAGGGTTGTCGAGTACTCCCGCGTCGGGTCTTCGATCTCCCGGGGCCGGTAGACGTCCACGAACATCGGGACCACCCGCCACTTCACCTCGAAGCCCACCGGCGTCGGCTCCTTTGAGAAGTCGAACGAGCGCTTCAGGTGCCAGTCATCGGGCTCGATCACCACACGGCCGGAGTCCGAAACGAACCTATCCTGGTTATTGCCGTTGCCGTCGTAGCCGGTGCGGGAACCGACCACCTCGAAACTGAACTCCGTGTGGTCCTCGTTGATCTGCCTGATGCGGGCCGTCCACTCCTCGACGAGGCGGGGCTTCTCCCAGCCGACCCGCATGATCGCCGGCCAGCCGACCCCAACCGTGTTGCTCGGCCGCGTGAAGGCGTAGAGGGCGGGGAAGTCGGAGGGCTGCCTGCCGTCGATCAGCACGCGGGCACAGCCCGCTTCCCCGTCTCCCGTCCAGGCCGAAATGGCGTCCACGCGGTTTCCCTCGAACCCCATCGTGAGCTTCCCGTTCTCCCACCTTATGTCCTCGCCCACGGCGTAGGTGCGCACCATCCTGCGCCGGGAGGCGTCCGGCAGTTGCGGGTTGTGGGCCAACCGGGCCTTGATCAACTCCGCAAGGACGTAGCTCCCCCATTCGTTGAGGTGGACTCCGTCCCTGAGCAGCGCGGAGGGTTCCAGCCCATGCCGGTCGAGATAGCGCCGCCACGCCGTCCGGATGTCCATCAGATAACAGCCGTACTCGCGGGCGTAGCCGGGGATGAACTCATAGGACATCTTCTCCGACCACTCCCCTCCACCCACCATGCCTTTCTCTTCCTGCTCGGGGGTAGGCAGCTTCGTGACATGGTCGTTCCAGATGGCGATCTCCGCCGTGGTGCGCCGCCGGGTCCGCGCTATGATGTCCTCGTAGCGCCGATGGTCACCGTACACGTGGAAGACCAGCAGGTCGGGGTAGAAGGGGTACAGGTCCTGCTCGGCTGTCTTCACCAGGTATTGCGACGCGAAGCCTCCGAGGGCACGGTTCTCGATGGTCAGGTCAGCGTGCGGGAAGCGCCTTCGCAGGTCGGCGGCGACTTCCTTCCACCAGTCCTGCACGGTAATGGACTGGCCGTAGAAGAGGACCTTCACCGAATGCCGCCGCCGGGGCGTGCTGGTGGCCATCAGCGCCATGCTGCGCTGTATCCCCGCGCCCAGCTTCTCCGGTTCCTCGGGGGGCTCCGGAGTCGGGTAAGACGGTCCCTCGGCGCCCCCCGCAAGCGCGGGCCCCACTACGACCATGCAGCCGGCCAGCAACAGAAGCAACCTTGCGAACATCCGTACTCTCCTGCTCGATGGTTCCTCGTCGGTCAGAAGTCCAGTTCGCCAAGCGTCGAATGATCCAGGTCCGAGCGCACACTGCGCCAGGCCTCGCAGGCCCCGTCGGGTTCGAGATCGGGCACGAAGCCGAAGTCCAGGTACAGCTTAATCGCCCCGATGCGCCGCGTCGACGTGGTCAGCCAGGCACGTTCGTGCCACTCGGCCAGTCGCTCCATGGCGTGGCTCATCGCGGCCTTCGCCAGGCCGCGTCTGCGATAGGCGGGGCGGACTGCCAGCCAGTGGATCCGGCCGTAATCCTGACCCCGGAACGCCCGCGAATACCACGCGCTGATGGTACCGACGGCCGCTCCCCTGTCGTCGATCATGAAGAAGCACCGCCATTCGGTGGCCGGCAGGTCGTCCCCGAACTCCTGGAAGAACAGGTCGTCACTTACGGGGAAAAACGGCTCGGAGTCGCGTTGCACGTCGGTCCAGAGGCCCGCCTCACCCCGCCGCATGGTCCGGATCGAGAATCCCGGCGGGAAGGCAACGCGCGGGATGTCCCGCATGTGCGGCCGGATCATGTTCACCGGGTCACCTTCCGCCGGTACCGTGTCCGCGCTCTCGCGCCCCTCCTCTCCCGGTTCCTGCTTCCGGCGGAACAGCCGCCGCACCACGTCGAACGCTTCCAGCCGCCGGCGGTCCCGCGTCACCACCCCGAACGGACTGACCGTGACACCGGCGAGGAAGTCCCTTCCAGGAGGCCAGGCGTGGTCGGCATAGCACCATACCGTCCAGCCGCATACGTAAGGCGCCTCCATCCCGGCGGCTTCGGCCTCTATGACGCGCGCCTGAGTATCCTCACCGACCGCGCCTCCGTGCGCCCCCTCGATTGACGGGTGCCCGAACTCCGTCACCAGGATCGGGCGCTGCGGATGTCGATCATGAAGCTTCGCCAGCTTGTGTCGCCACGCCTCTGCTGAGTCCCGTGGTTCGGTTTCTTCAGTATGGGGCCAGAGGCTCGACCAGGAGGGGTAGGCGTTTACGCAGATGACATCGTCCTCGCGGAAGTCCCCCTGTTCCCGGTACCACTGGTCCGAGACGTGGCAGGCCAGCCGGGTCGGATCCAGCTCCCGTGCCAGCCGGATCAGTTCCGCGTTGCCCGCTGCCACCTCCGGGCGCTGCTCCCGCGTCTCGTTGCTGACCGACCAGAATATCAGGGACGGGTGGTTGATATCACGGCGGACCATGGCGGAGAGTTGACGCTTGGCGGCGGCAAGCTTGCGCGCGCAGTTCTCTTCGCCTTCCTCCAGGCCGTTCCACCAGTAGAGCGGAATCTCGCCCATGGCCAGCAGCCCAAGCTCGTCGCAGAGATCGAGTTCACCCGGGTCATGGGGATAGTGCGCCAGCCGGACGAAGTTGCACCCCATCTGCTTCATCCGCGCGAAGTCCCGCCGCGCCGTCTCCAGGTCCGTGCACTGATCGGCCCGGAAGGAATCCTCATGGCGGTTGAAACCCGTCAGGAAAACCGGTTCGCCGTTGAGCAGCAGCCGCCCGTCCCGGACCGTCACCTTTCGGAAGCCGAAGCGTGTCTCGACCTGGTCTGTGGCCTGTCCTTCCCTCATCAGTCGGAGCGAGGCCGTGTAGAGAGCCGGTTCCCCCGGCGACCATGGCCTGGCGCCCGGGACGCCGGCCTGCAGCGTCAGTCGCGCCGTGCCCTCCGCCGGGATGTCCACCGCGATGGTCGGGAAGTCGGCGCACCTCTCCCCGTCCGGCCCTACAACTTCGCCTTCCACGGCTGCCTGGCCCGCCTCCCGAAGCCTCCCTCCCACGTCCACTTCGGCACTCACACAGCAGTCCGCAGGGTCGCCCACCAGACGGACGTTCCCGATGAAGAGCTGCTCCGTGTTCACCAGTTCGACTGAGCGGAGTATGCCGCCGAACGTGCGCCATCCGCACTCCCGGCCCGGCACCTCGCCTCGCCGTCTCAGGTTGTCCACTTCCACGGTGACCACGTTCGAGCGTCCGTAGTCCAGCAGGTCATGGACGGGGAACGCGAACGGCAGGAACGGGTCTTCGTGTTCCCCCGCAAGCGCGCCGTTGACCCACACACGGGCGTGATAGTTGACGGCACCGAAGCGCAGTACCACGCGCCGACCTTCCCACCCGGCCGGCACGCTGAACGATCGCCTGAACCAGCCCACGCCCTCGTAGAAGTCCAGCCCGGGGAGGCAGCTGTCGAAGGTGGAGGGAACGCGGACCTCTCGCCAGCGGCCGGCGTCATATTCAGCGCGCCAGTAGCCGGCATCCTCTCCCTCGCCGTAGACGTCCGGCTGGAAGCGCCACAGTCCGTTCAGACGCATTTCGGCCCGCATCATGCCTCCTTCGCTCCCGTTTCGCCGGGACGTTCCAGCGCCGGTCTCTACACGCTCTGCAGCCGGATCGCCACGTAGGGCTTCCCGGGCAGCTCGAACGTGCACTTGCCTTCGTGCACCCCTTTGACGGGCTCAATGGTCATCTGCCAGGTGTCCACGACCTCCGCCCGGTAGCGAGTCCCCTCCGGCAACTCGAACGTGTAGCGGGCCGGCTGCCGGTCGCCCCAGTAGAACAGGCAGTATTCATCGCCCTTCCCCGCTCCCACCAGCTCCCAACTGGGCCCCCAGTCCAGGGGCTCGAACCCTCGCTGGGGGCCGGCCTGCATGAGCTCCCCCAGGAAGGCGATGCGCTCGGGGCTCTTGCCGTGCAGCAGGCCGCCTTTCGACCACCAGAGCACGTCGTCCGGATGGAGGTAGGTCTCCCCGTGCCCGACGTAGCCGCCTCCGATCGTGCCCGTCCAGAACCGGCGCACCAGTTCCTCCGCGGTGAGGTTGCCCCATCCCTGAGGGATGTTGCCTTCGTAAACGCACTCGTCCACCACGACGGGCTTGCCGTACTCCTCCCGCCATTGCCGCATCCGTTCGAGTTCGCCGCTCTGCACGCTGACGTGCGTGACCCAGGGCTTGCCATGGTCGTACCAGCGCCGGCAGTTGTGGATGGATCGGAGGTGTTGGTAGGGATCACTCTCCTGCACAACGCGGAAGAACCGGTCCCAGTCGGACTCCGCCTTGTCGCGCATCAGGTCCCACTCGTTGGCCATGGACCACCATACGTTGCGGAACGCCGCCAGCCGGGCCGCCAGATGGCGCAGATAGCGGTCATCGGTCGCCGCGTCCATCCGATCGAACCCCCAGTGCCCACCGTCGTAGGGGTGGAACAGGATCAGGTCGGCCTCGATGCCGAGTTCCATCAACTGCCGCACTCGCTTCTCGAAATGCCGGAAGAACGCGGGGTCGAAGCGTTCGAAGTCCCAGGTCCCGGCATCGTTCCGCTGGAACGGGTAGAAGACGGGCTCGTTGCGGTTGTAGACGTAGCGCTTCGGGAAAACGCACATACGAAGCTTGTTGAACGGCGCCTCCCGGAGCGTCTCCAGCGTCTGCTCCTCCAGCTCGTCTCCCTGGTGGGCCCACGCGTAGCAGGTGGTTCCCACCTGGTAGTAGGGCGTCCCGTCGGCGTAGGCGAAGTGGTAGGTGTCCCGCACGCCGACCGGACCGTGGTTGCCCTCGCCTGGCTCGATGCAGACGAACGAGCCGGACGCCCCGTTCAGGTCGGGGCAGTTGCTCCGTGTCTCGTACTCCCAGCGGCCCTGTGCCTCGGGCATGAAGCGAAGGCGGTAGACGCCTTCTCC
>JASFTU010000178.1:0-5423 GCA_050050635.1 Candidatus Brocadiaceae bacterium | reverse complement strand
TGCCCTCGCGGTCCCAGTCCCGTCCCATCTCCCAGAGGACCGGGGCCTGGTAGCGGCCCTGTCCGTGGAGGAGGTTGTAGTAGTCGAATCCGGCTGGTTGGCGCTTGAGGTGCCACTTGCCGACGATGGCCGTCTGGTATCCGGCTGCCTGGAGGCGTTTGGCGACGTTGTCGGTGGCGGGGGCCAGGTGGCCGCCGAGCGTCGTGGCGCCATTGACGTGGCTGTACTGTCCGGTGAGGATGGTGGCGCGGCTGGGGACGCAGATGGAGTTGGTGCAGAAGCAATTGCGGAGCAGGGCGCCCTCGGCGGCGATGCGGTCGATGTTGGGAGTGCGGGCGTAGGAGCTGAGCCGCGATCCGTAGCACCCGAAGGCCTGCGAGGTGTGGTCGTCGGCCATGATGAAGATGATGTTGGGGCGCTCGTCGGCTGCCCGGGCGGTGAAGGAGGAGCTGGCTGCAGCGGTGCTCGTGCCGGCGGCGGCGGCCTTGATGAAGTCGCGGCGGTTCATCGTCTGATGCCTCCGTTGTAGAGCGTCGGTTCGCCGAGGCGGCGGTGGTCTCCTCGGCGAGGTCACGTCGGATCTTCCAGGGAAGCTGGGACGCAGGGGGACAAGGCGATGGGTGGGCCGAGCAGTGCAAGGTGATGGGGGAGCCGCCGGCGAAGGCGGCGAGGGCGTGACTGGAGGGAATGAACCATGGCAACCCGTCGGGACTTCCTGAAGACGACGGCGTCGGCGCTGGCGGCGGCGCCGCTGGCGGCGCGGGCGCAGAACGACAAGCGGCCGGATGTGCTGTTCATCGCGATTGAGGACGTGAGCCCGCACCGCTTCGGCTGCTACGGGAACACGGTGTGCCAGACGCCGAACATCGACCGGTTCGCATCGCAGAATCTGCGGTTTGACAAGGCGCACACGAATCCGCCGTGCTGCCCGTCGCGGACGGCGCTGCTGCTCGGCCGGCGGCCCGAGACGACCGGGGTGTACGGGAACCGGGACGACTGGCACGAGACGTACCCGGATGCGCTCACGCTGCCGGTGCACTTCCAGAAGCACGGGTACGAGACGATCCGGTGCGGGAAGATGTACCACGGGAAGTTCGAGGATGATGCGAGCTGGGACCGGGTGATCAACCCGCGGGACGGGATGCCCAAGAGGGAGCACCGGCGGCGCGGGCTCGAGGGCCCCGGCGCGGACTTCATCCGGGCGGGGAAGGAGGTGCCGGGCGGGAGCCCGTTCTCGTACGGGCCGAGCGGGCTGGAGGACTGGGAGGAGACGGACGGCGGCGTGGCCGAGCAGGGCATTCGGCTGCTGCAGCAGGAGAGCGAGAAGCCGCGGCTGATGTGCCTGGGCTTCCACGCCACGCACCTGGTCTTCTCCGCGCCCGACAAGTACTTCGAGCCGTACCCGGCCGATGAGATGGTCATCCCGATGGACCCCGGCGCCGACGAGACGGGGATGCCGAAGGACCGGTCGCTGCTGACCGAGCACAACCCGCACACGCTGGAGCAATGGCGGGGCGCCATCGCCGGGCACTACGCGTGCACGAGCTTCGTCGACGCGCAGGTGGGGCGGGTGCTTGACGCGCTGGACAAGTCCGGCAGGGCGCACGATACCATCGTGGTCATCTGGAGCGACCATGGGTTCATGCTGGGGGAGCACTTCCTGTGGCGGAAGGGACCGATGTATGAGGAGAGCACGCGGGTGGTGCTGACGATGAGGGCGCCGGGGCTCACGAGGGCCGGGACGGTGTGCAGGCGGCCGGTTGAATCCATCGACATCTTCCCCACGATGCTGGAGCTGTGCGGCATTCCGCAGCCGCCGGGCATCGAGGCCATGAGCATGCGTCCGCTGCTTGAGGATCCGGACCGTGCGTGGAAGAAGGGCTCGCTCATGTGGGGCGGCAAGAGCCGGCGGAGCATCGTCACGGAGCGCTGGCGCTACAACGAGTACCTCGGGCAGCCGGACCGGGCGCAACTGTTCGACCACGACAATGACGCGAAGGAGTTCGACAACCTGGTGAAGGCGCGCGAGCACGCGGACGTGGTGGCGAGGCTGAGCGGGTTGCTCAAGGGCGGCTGGAGGGCGTGTGTGCCGGATGCTTCGTGAATGGGAGTGGCGGCCTACGGCCCGTGTCGTCAGCACAGCAGCGCCGGTGAGGAGCTGGATATGAAGCGACGGGAGTTCCTGCGCAAGTCAGCGGCTCTCACGGGGGCGCCACTGCTGGCCGCCGGGAGGGCAGGGGCAGCGGCCGGGCCGAACATCCTGTTCATCATGTCCGACGACCATGCCGCGCACGCCATCGGCGCGTACGGCGGGCGGCTGGCGGCGCTGAAGCCGACTCCGGTCCTCGACGGCCTGGCGCAGGAGGGCGCCGTCTTTGAGAACTGCTTCGTCACGAACTCCATCTGCGTTCCGAGCCGGGCGTGCATCATGACGGGGCAGTACAACCATGTGAACGGGGCGCATACGCTGGGCGGGAGGCTGGCGCCGGAGCAGCAGTACCTCGCCATCGAGATGCGCAAGGCCGGCTACCAGACGGCGATGATGGGCAAGTGGCACCTGAAGGAAGAGCCCAACTTCGACCACTACAAGGTGCTTCCCGGGCAGGGCCGCTACAACGACCCGACGTTCCGTGACAAGACCGGGGGCGCGTGGCCCCGGAACACGGTGCAGATGACGGGCCACTCGTCGGACTGCATCACGGACAATACGCTGGAGTGGCTGGGGCGGCGGGACCGTGAGAGGTCATTCTTCCTGATGCACCACTACAAGGCGCCGCACGACTACTTCACCAACGCCGAGCGGTACGAGAGCTACCTGGCGGACGTGGAGGTCCCGGAGCCGGCGAGCATGTGGGAGCAGCCGAACTTCGGCTCGATGGCGACCCGCGGGCACAACGACGAGTGCGTCCCGTACATCGGCACGTCCATCGGCCGCCGGAATCCGCGCCGCAACTACACCAAGAAGTGGGCCAACGACGAGACCCTCACCGACGAGCAGGCCAAGCGTCAGGCGTACCAGACGTATCTGAAGGAGTACCTGCGCTGCGTGAAGGGCATCGACGACAACCTGAGGCGGCTGTTTGATTACCTCAAGGCCGAGGGCCTGTACGACAATACGGTTATCATCTACACCAGCGACCAGGGGATGATGCTCGGGGAGCACGACTACCAGGACAAGCGCTGGATGTACGAGGAGTCCATGCGGATGCCGCTGCTGATCCGATACCCGAGGTCGGTGGAGGCGGGCATGCGCACGGATGCGATCGTCGAGAACGTGGACCTGGGGCCGACGATGCTGGACTTCGCGGGGGTGCGGGCGCCGAAGTACATGCAGGGGCGGAGCTTCCGGCGGATCTGTGAGACGGGCCGGGAGCCGGGGCGCTGGAAGAAGGCGGCATACTATCGGTACTGGATGCACATGGCGCACCACGACAACCCGGCGCACTTCGGCATCCGGACGAAGCAGCACAAGCTGATCTTCTACTACGGGTGCGGCATGGACGGCGGGAACCGCACGCCGCCGGGCTGGGAGCTGTATGACCTGGCGGAGGACCCGCGCGAGGTGAACAACGTCTACGACGATCCGGCGTACAGTGATGTGGTGCGGAGGATGAAGCGGGAACTGCGCGAGCGGCGCAGGCAGATCGGGGACACGGACGCGGAGTTCCCGGAGATGCAACAGGTGATCAACGAGTTCTGGGACTACGACGACGAGGCGCGAGCGAAGGCCGAGGCCATCTCACACGATTACGCGGAGCGCGCGGGAAGGCCGCGGAGGCGAGGCGGGTCGTCGGGGCGGTCGCAGAAGGCCGAGGTGCTGCCGGGTGGGTGGATCAAGGCGGCGGCATCCAAGGCCACCCTCAAGACCCACGCGGGCCTGAGGGAGATCTCGCGCGACGCCGTCTACAAGGTCAGCCGGCCCGGGCCGCCGCAGTTCAATGTGGATAACGCGTACCTGCTCAGCGGCGACAGCCCGCCGGTGAAGCCACATGCGTTCCACTCACCGGAGAACGCCGAGCAGCCCTGGATCGTGGTCCGGCTCGAGAAGGCCAGTCGCGTGCGGTACGTGCGCATCGTGAACCGGAAGGGGAGCCACCAGGAACGCGCCGAGGGCTTGACCGTGTGGGTCTCGGACGACGAGAAGGCGTGGAAGCAGCTCTGGCAGGCGCCGAAGGTGGCCGCTGAGTGGCTCGCTGACGTCGGCGACAGCACGACGTGCCGATACATCAAGATCGGCCTGCCGCGGCGCGGCACGCTGCATCTGAACCAGGTGACGGTGTTCGGGGAGTAGGCCGCGAGGCCCGTAGCCCCGGGGGCCTTGCACGGACGCGGAGGACCGGGCGCGGCCGGCTGGAACCTCCCCGCAGCACAGTACCAGGCCGGGCGGCCTGATCGCTTCGCGCTGGGGAGGTGGATGGAATGCTGAGAGTGCTCACACTGGCCTTCACGGTGACGGCGTGCACGGGCGCACTCGCCGCGGACTCGCCCGAGTGGGCAACGAAGGACCTGCGAGCCGGGATAATCGGCACGGACACGTCCCATGTGCCGGCGTTTACCGGGCTGCTGGCGAGGCATCCGGAATGGCGGGTGAAGGTGGTGGCGGCGTTCAAGGGAGGCAGCCCCGATCTGCCCACCAGCGCCGACCGGGTGGAGCGATTCGCGAAGACGATCCAGGACGACTACGGTGTGGAGATAGTCGGCAGCATCGAGGCGCTGCTGGAGAAGGTGGACGTGGTGCTGCTGGAGAGCGTGGACGGGCGACCGCATCTGGCGCAGGCGCGCCCGGTGCTGCAGGCCGGCAAGCGCGTGTTCATCGACAAGCCGCTGGCGGCGAGCCTCAAGGATGTCCGGGAGATCGTGCGGGTGTCGAAGGAGACCGGCACCCCGTTCTTCAGCTCGTCGTCGCTGCGGTACCATTCGGATATCGCGCGGCTGCGAGACAATCCGGGAGTCGGGAAGGTGACGAAGGTGCAGGGCAGCTCACGGCTCGGCAAACTAGCGTTTCATCCCGACCTGTTCTTCTACGGGATCCACGGCGTCGAGCCGCTGTATGCCGTCATGGGCACGGGATGCGTGAGTGTGACGCGGACGATCACCGATGAGGCGGACGTCACGACGGGCAAGTGGCGGGACGGACGCACCGGCGTTTACTACAGCGCGCGGAAGGGCGAAAGGCAGCCGACCATCAGGATCTGGGGGACGGAGGGCGAGACGCAGTCAGAGGGTCGCGGCGGGTACGAGGGACTGGTGCTCGCCATTGCGGAGTTCTTCCACACGGGGAAGCCCCCGGTCGATGCGGCTGAGACGGTGGAGATCTTCGAGTTCATGACGGCTGCCGACGTGAGCAAAGAGCGCGGCGGCGAGGAAGTGCAGCTCGAGGAGCTCCGCAAGTAGCCTCATGGTCGCTCCCGGTGGGACACCGG
>JASFTU010000177.1:0-5431 GCA_050050635.1 Candidatus Brocadiaceae bacterium | reverse complement strand
CCAGGCCGTCCACCTGGCTGCGCGCCATCTCCGCGCCGCCGGGCAGGCAGATGCCGCGCACCTGTCCGCCGTCGGCGACCGCTCCGCTGAAGACGCGGAACTCGCACTCCCGCGCGACGTCGGAGACGTCACGGATCTCCAGGCCGAACCGCAGATCGGGAGCATCGGTCCCGTACCGCTCCATCGCCTCCGGGTAGGGCAGCCGGGGGAGCGGGAGCTCGAGCGACTTCCCGAGCGCCTCTTCGAGCAATCGCGCCATCAGTCCCTCGATGGCGGCCATCACGTCGTCCTCATCCACGAAGGACATCTCGACGTCTATCTGCGTGAACTCCGGCTGCCGGTTCGCGCGGAGGTCCTCATCCCGGAAGCATTTCACGATCTGGAAATAGCGGTCGAACCCGGCCACCATGAGGATCTGCTTGAAGAGCTGGGGGCTCTGAGGGAGGGCGTAGAACTGGCCGGGGTTGACCCGGCTGGGCACCAGGTAGTCGCGCGCGCCCTCGGGTGTGCTCCGGGTGAGGAAGGGAGTCTCCACCTCGATGAACCCCTCTTCGTCCAGGTAGCGACGGGCGATCTGCATCAGGCGGTGTCGGAACTCCAGGTTCTCCTGCATGCGCGGGCTGCGCAGGTCCAGGAAACGGTCTCTCAGCCTGATCTCCATCGAGACGTCGGCCGTGTCCTGAACTTCGAACGGGGGCGTCTCGCTGATGCTGTGCACCTCCATCTCCTCGGCCACCACCTCCACCTGCCCGGTCGGCAGCTTGAGGTTCTCCATCTCCGGCGGACGCTTCTCCACCGGGCCACGGACGCTGATGCAGAACTCGCTGCGCAGGTCTCGTGCCCGTCGGTGCAGCTCCTCGTCCTCGTCCGGTCGGAACACCACCTGGGTCAGGCCGGTGCGGTCGCGCAGGTCGATGAATGCCAGCCCCCCGTGATCGCGCCAGTTCGAGACCCATCCGCTCAGGACCGTCTCGGTCCCGACGTCCTCGACCCGCAGCTCACCGCACTTATGCGTCCTCTTGAGCATTTCTCCTGGAATCTCCGCAGTTGGTGGGATCGGGGGCTTCAGTCGCAGAGCTGTCTCTGCACGCGTTCGGCGCGTTCGCCCACCGTCATGATGCTCTTGCGAAGCTCGGTGGGACTCAGCCCCTTGCGCAGAATTGTGTTGAACATCACGAAGTACGGCTGGCCCCCCACGTCCCGCAGGGCCACCGCGCCGTAGGGCATGCGCATGTTATTGCGCAGCACGGTCTCGTAGTCCTCCGGATGCGCCTCGCCGCAGTCGGCATAGACGATCGCGATGGGCGATCCCTCATGGTCTTCCGCACCGAAGCAGACGGTCACCTCCCGTCTGCGCCCCTCCGCGATCGGCAGCTCGACGAGGCACCGGCCCTCTCCCCGGTCATTCCATTCCGCCCCGGAGCCTTCGAGGCTCAACTCGAGCAGCCTCTCGTCGGACAGCTCCCCTTCGGACGGCGGGCGAGCCGCCTCCTCCTCGGCCAGTCCCCGCAGCCACGCGCGCGGCACCAGCCCCAGATCGCGCCCCGTTATCTTCACCAGGGCATCGTGCGCCACGGTCTGGTAGTCGGCCTTCTCCAGGTAGGGGGCGATCACCGGGACGGCCCTGTCGGCCCCCAGCTCGCCCAGGCAGTTCAGGATGGTCCACTTCGCGCCCTCGTTGCTCTCTTCCTCCAGCGCCGCCAGCAGTGGCCCGACGGCCTCCGGCCCCAGCGCCACCAGCCGGCGACGGGCCTGTGACCGGGTACGGAAGTTCCTCAGCCGGTCGATAAGCCCCTTGATCTGCTCCTCTTCCATAACTCACTACCCCCGCTCAGTCGCCTTCGGCGAAGCCCAGTTCCTCCTCGACGGCACCGACGGCGTCCCCCCACGGCACGCTCCACTGCTCGCCGTCGGACATCCTCTTGATCAACACCTCCCCGCTCTCCAGCTCGCGCCCTCCGATCAGGAAGCACAGAGGGGCATCCAGACGGTCGGCGACGCGCATCTGAGAGCTGGCACTCCGGTCCTCGTAGTCCATCTCCGCCGCCACTCCCGCGGCACGCAACGCCTGCACGAGCTGAAAGCACTCGGCCCGGGCCTCCTCCTCGAAGCAGACGACGTAAAGGTCCGTCCGAGGCGCGGAGTCGGCCGGCTCGCCCAGTTCCTCCTCCATGGCGATCAGCGTCGGCTCCACGCCGATGCCGAACCCCACGCAGGGGAGCGACGGCCCGCCGAGAAGCTCCACGAGGTCGTCGTAACGCCCTCCGCCGCAGATGGTGTCGCGGGCCCCGAGGGCCGGATGCTTGATCTCATAGACGGTGCGCGTGTAGTAGTCGAGCCCCCGCACCAGCCCCGGCTCCTCGCGGTAGTCCAGGCCGATCCGGTCGAGCCCCGAGCGCACCCCATCGTAGTGCTCCTGGCAGTCCCTGCAGAGGAACTCGACCATCGTGGGCAGTTCCCCGACGACGCCCTGACAGCCCTCGTTCTTGCAGTCATAGATCCGCAGGAGATTCCGCTCCAGGCGCTCCCGGCAGTCATCGCAGAGCTCCTCGACGCGCGAGCGAAGGATGCCCTGCAGCTCGTCGCGGAACGCGGTCCGGCAATCGGAGCACCCGATCGAGTTGATGGAGGTGGTAAACTGCTCCAGCCCGACCTGGCGGAAGACATCGTTGGCCAGCGCGATGGTCTCGACGTCCAGCAGCGGGCTGCCGCCGCCGACCGCCTCGACGCCGGCATGGTGGAACTGCCGGAGTCGCCCCTTCTGCGGCCGCTCGTGCCGGAACATCGGGCCGATGTAATAGTACTTCTGGAACGGGTCGGTCTTGTCCAGACCCCGCTCCAGGTACGAACGGATCACCGGAGGCGTGCCCTCCGGCCTGAGGGCGATCCCCTTGTCCTCGCCCCCGGCATAGACGGCGTACATCTCCTTCTGCACGATGTCCGTGGTGTCGCCGGTGCCCTTGACGAACAGCCGGACGTCCTCGATCACCGGCGTGTGCACCTCGCCGTAGCCGTACAGTTCGAACAGACGCCGAGCCGTACCGTAGAGCCTGCGCCAGTGCCCCCACTGCCCGGGGAGCACGTCCTCTGTGCCCTGAACGGACCGTATCTGATCGTTGCCCATGGCCTTGCGCCGGACCGGGGCGGCTGGAGCAAGGAGAACACACCCGGAGAGACAAAAGGGAGAAACTGCGCGCCGGCCCGGAGAAGCTGCATTGTAGCAGAACGGCCCTCCGTTGCAAGCCGGGCCGGCTCACTTGCAAACCCCCGGAGCCGGGGATAGCGTACGGGGCATGGCCGATCCACTCAGCGGAAAGCACGTCCTGGTCACCAGCGGACCCACCAGGGCCCCGCTGGACGCCGTGCGCTACCTCAGCAACCGCTCCACAGGCCGCCTGGGCCGCCGGATCGCCACCGAGATGCTGCGGCGCGGCGCAGAGGTAACGCTCGTCTCGGGACCCGACGCTGCCCTGCCGGACCGGGAAGAGCTGACCGAGGGAGAGATCGGACGGCTGCGCGTTGTCCCCGTCGAGACGGTGCCCGACCTGCTGGATGCGCTCGAGCGGTCGCTCGCCGGGCCGGGCCCGCCGGGGGCCGTCGTCCACGCCATGGCCGTGCTCGACTACGTGCCCGAGACCCCGGAGCCGGAGAAGATGCCATCCAGTCGCCGGGAATGGTCGATACGCCTGGTCCGTGCCCCGAAGGTCGTGAAGCGCATCCGGCAGTGGATGCCCGAGGGCTGCCTCATCCAGTTCAAGCTGGAGGTGCGTGCCAGCGAGGAGGAACTCCGCCGTCGCGCCATGGAGTCACTCCGCGCCAACCGGGCCGACTACGTCGTGGCCAACGACCTCTCGCGCATCCGTGACGAAGCGCACCCGGCCCTCATCCTGGACGCGGAAGGCCGTGTGCTGGGGCGACCGGGCACCAAGGGCGAGATCGCCGACGCGCTCTGCGACCTGCTCGCCGTCGTCTGAGGTCCCGCAGAGCAGACCGGGAGGTCGCGGTCAGGGCAGGCGGCCCAGGAGCGAAGTGCCTTCCCGCCCCACGACGCGCACGCGGACGGCGCGCCCTGTCAGCTCCGGCTCCCCCGGCACGCCGAGCCCGACGTAGCGGTCCGTGTAGCCCCTCAGCCAGCCGTCCTGGTGCCGCTCCAGCAGCACCCGCGCGGTGGAGCCGACGAAACTCTCCGCCCACTCCGCGGCCAGTTCCCGGCCCAGTTCCCTCAGCCGCTGGCTTCGTTCGGAGGCCACCTCGGGCGGGACCTCCTCCGCCATCCCGGCCGCCGGCGTGCCGGGACGGGCGCTGAACGGAAATACGTGCATCCGGGAGAAGCACACCCGCCGGCAGAGGGCCATGGTGTTCGCGAACGCCTCCTCGGTCTCTCCCGGAAAGCCCACCATCACATCCGTGGTCACGGCGGGCCGGTTCAGCGTCCGGCGCACCACGTCCACGACGTCCAGGAACTCCTCCGGCGTGTAGGGCCTGTTCATCCGCTTGAGCACGCCCGCGTCGCCGCTCTGCAGCGGCAGGTGCAGGTGTGGACACACCACGTCCGGCGCGGCCGCCATGGCCTGGAGGAGCTCCGGGCTGACCTCCAGGGCCTCGATGGAGCTCAACCGCAGCCTCTCCAGCCGGGACAGCCCGGCCAGCGCGGTCACCAGATCGGCAAGCGCCGCCTCCTCCGCCAGGTCACGACCGTAGAGACCGAGGTGGATGCCCGTGAGCACGATCTCGCGGAACCCTGCTTCCACCAGCCGGCCGGCCTCGGCCAGGGCGTCCTCCAGCGGGCGACTGCGCGGCGCGCCCCGCACACGCGGCAGGATGCAGTACGAGCAGCCCGCGTCGCATCCCTCCTGCACCTTCATGAAGGCACGCGTCCTGCCGCCGAACCCGGACACGCCGAACTCGCCCTCCGGCGAGACGCCCCCCGGGAGCGGTCCACCGTTGATCTCCTCCAGCAGGGCGGACCACTGTTCGCGACCGTACACGCTCTGCACGCCGGGGACGGCGCGCAGCTCCTCGGGGCAGAGGCTGGCGTAGCATCCGGTCACGAAGACCCGGGCGTCGGGGTGCTCCCGGCCGAGCCGGGCCGCCTGCTGGCGGCTCTTCCGGTCGGCGCCGGCCGTGACGGTGCAGGTGTTGACCACGCACACGTCCGCTTGCTCCCCGGTGCGGGCCCTGCGCAGGCCCATCGCTTCGAGCGCCTCCGCCAGGCGCCGACTGTCGTAGAGATTAGCCTTGCAGCCGAGTGTTTCGATGAGGTAGGTGCGCATGGGGCAGTCGCAGTCTCCGGCAGTGCAGGGGCACCCGCCAATACCCTCAGCCCAACTCCAGGTACTCGATGAGATGCCGCAGGTTGCCCAGCTTCCAGCGGGAGAAGTCCGGCTCCGTCCGGGTGCGGTCCAGGTGAAACGCCGTGAAGCCGAGCTCC
>JASFTU010000176.1:0-5433 GCA_050050635.1 Candidatus Brocadiaceae bacterium | reverse complement strand
AGTTCGGGTGCGTCGCCGTACACCGAGCTGCTCGAGGCGTACACGACGCGTCGGACGCCGCACTCGCGTGCGCTGAGCAGCACCTTCAGGGTGCCCTCCACGTTGGCGCGATCCGTCGCAAGTGGGTCCTTCATGGATCGGGGCACACTGGCCAGGGCGGCCTGGTGCAGGACGAAGTCCGCGCCCGCGAACGCCCGCTCCAGAAGGTCCGTATCAAGTATGCTTCCCCGAAACATCCGGGTACGGTCGCGCGCCTGCTCCAGGTTGGCGGCTCGACCGGTTGACAGATCGTCCACCACGCGCACTTCCTCGCCCTGTTCAACGAGGCGGGAAACGATGTTGGACCCGACGAATCCCGCTCCACCCGTCACCACGTAGGTAGCCAATTGCCGCGCCTCCTCGTCGGCCTCAGTGCCTGAACGCACCCTCAAGACAGCAGAGGCCAAAGTCTACCGCACCGCCCCGGCGATGGCAACCCCACGCGAGGCCCGGGACGGGCGGCCGTTGCCGGGATGAGGGCATGTAGCCGGCGCGCCTCCTTCATCGCGCTCCCTTGACAACTTGAGTTTGAAACCCTATATTCGGGTTTAGGAGGCGTTTAGGAGCCCGGACGGGGCTGGAAGCAGTGTTCCCGCGGGGCGGGAGAGCGCTGCGGGGACCGTATATGAGGTGAAGGGAAGGCGTGACTATGCGCGCACCGTCGCTGAAGCTGCTGGAGACGTTGCCCGATATTCATTGCCCGCGCTGTGAACTGCAGATGTCACTCGACGGGTTCAAGTACAATTGCCCGCGTTGCGGGTATGCCTTCCAAGTGGACACGGAGAAGAAGCTGCCCGTGTTCCCGGAGAAGGAGCTGGTCGGCAAGGAAGTCCAGCGGCGCTATGAGATCATGAAGCAATTCCACAGTATGCGCTGGTCAGCGAAGGGCCGGTAGGCTCCGCCCAGTGCCGCTGTTGTCCGCCGTCGGGGAACCGGGCAGCTACGGAGACCTCTGACCGGCCGGAGCGCCCTGCTCCGGTTCGGCGCTTGCGAGAAGCTTGAGGATCTCGGTCTCCAGCATCTCGGTGACGGCCGGGTCATAGCCGAGCTTGCGCCCTACGACCTTGCCGTCCGCATCTATGATTACCAGGCAAGGTATGCCCCTGACCCCGTAAGCGTTCGCCACGCTTCCGCCTTCGTCGCGGACGCTGGGGAAGGTAAGCCCCTTCTGCCGGGCCATCCGTTCGGCGTCCTCCACGCTCCTGTCCAGATTGACGCCGATGAACAGGACCTCCTTGCCCTCCAGCTTCTCCCAGAGCTCCTGGATGTGGGGAAGCTCTGCCACGCACGGACCGCACCAGGAGGCCCAGAAGTCCAGCACGACCACCTTACCGGCCAGGCCCGACAACTTGATGGTCTCCCCGGCCAGGCTCTCCAGCTCGAAGTCGGGAGCCGGCTTGCCGCTCAGCTCGAACTGCTGAAGGCCCTCCCGCCCCGCGCTCCCGGCGGCCCCCATTTCCGTGGCGCCGGGAGGGGGCTCGAACCGGAAGGCCTCATCGGAGAGCGGCTCGTCGAGCTTCAGCTCCGTTGCGACCAACGTGTAAGACATCGAATGGGGCATCCGGAACCCCTGGGGCGCTGAGCCCTCCTCCGCCTGCCGGGCGACGGCCTCCGTGATAGGTGTGAAGTCGCCGTAGGCTTTCACGATGAGTGCATCGGCTTTCCGGTGCCAGACCTTAACGGGCACGGACACGCGCGTCGCCTCCCCGGACACGGACGGCGCCGGTACGGAGGCGGAGCCTTGCAGTACCCAGCACTCGTACTCGCCCACGGTCTCGGCCCCGGTCACCTCGCGGTTCTCGACCAGAGCCCTGTAGGCCGCTCCCATGGTTGCAGCGCCGGGAGCCGCTTCCCCTTCTTCGGGCAGGGCATCCCCCAGGACCCGGGACAGGCTGGAGTCCTGCCACATCTCGGGGGAGTACTCCGTCTGCTTGTACTGCCTTGCCATCGGTATGTAGACGCTGACGGTCTCCCCGTCGCAGTAAACCCGGTACACCGGCATCGTGAGCGCAAACCGCGGCCCGGGCTTACAGGCCAGGCTTACCGGGAGGCTTTGCTGATCACGCTCCCCCGCCACCGTTACCTCCACCGTCAGTTGGCCCGAGAGCTGATAGCTCTTCAGGCCTTGATGGCTGGCCACCATTCTGTCGATCAGCTCTTCGGCCGTGGGCGCGTCGTCCGCCTCCTGCGCCCCGGCCGGTGCTCCCAACGCCACAGCGCCTGCCACCAGTAGCCCGGCCAAGAGGTACTTGATGCTCTGAGGCATGCCTGCTCTCCTTCCTGCTCGAGGCGCTCTTGAAGAGAAACGCCGCCAGCTACTGGATGGCACCTCTCCCCTGTCATTCGCCACGGTAGCGGCTCCGGGGGGCTCTGTCAAACCTACCAGGCCGTTGAAGCGCCGTGCCCGCCGGAGTAGCATAGGAGGTCCCTCGCTCCGCCCCGGGCCTCTGAAGGGAGACAGCACGAAGGAAGGTTCCGTGAGCATTTTCAAGGCATGCGACATCCGGGGGGTGTACCCCGAGGAGCTCGGGGTGGTCGAGGCCGAGGGCATCGGCCGAGCACTCGGGGCGGAACTGGATGGAGCCGAGTGCGTGCTGGCAGGCGACGTTCGTCTGAGCACGCCACCCCTGAAGCAGGCCCTTCAGGAGGGCCTGGTCTCGGCCGGCGCAAAGGTGCTGGACCTGGGCATCGTGCCCACCCCGGTCGCATACTGGGCGAAGCGACGCCTCCGCGTCCGGGGCGCCGTCATCGTCACGGCCTCACACAACCCGCCCCGCTACAACGGCGTCAAGTTCATGATCGGCGACCTGCCCGTCACGCCGGACGATGTGCGCCGTGTCCAGCGGCGCGTGGAAAGCGGGTGCCCGGCACCGGGCGGTGGCAGTGTCGCGCCGGTCGAGGTCCGCTCGGACTACCTGGCCTGGCTTGGGACGCGCTTCGGCCAGAGCGAGAGGCCCCTTACGGTGCTGGTGGACGCGGGCAATGGCACGGTCTCGGACTGGGCGCCGGAGGCTTTCCACTCGGCCGGCTACCGGGTCGAAGCCCTGTTCTGTGATCCGGACGGCCGCTTTCCCAATCGCTCCCCCAACCCGTCCCACCCCGATGCCCTCGAGGCGGCGCAGGAGGAGGTCCGCCGGAGGGGCGTGGACTTCGCCGCCTGTTTCGACGGGGACGGCGACCGCGTGGTCTTCCTCGATGAAACCGGCCGCTTCGTCCCCCCCGAGGAATCACTGATACTGCTCCTCCGCGACGAACTCCAGCGCAGGCCCGGTGCAGTGGTGTACGACCTGAAATGCACCAGAACGGTACCCGGGGAGATCGAGCGGGCCGGCGGACGCCCGGTGATGGAACGCTCCGGCCACGCGTTCATAAAACGTCGGATGCTGAAGGAAGACGCCGTTCTGGCCGGGGAAGCCAGCGGGCACTTTTTCTTCGAGGAACTGGGCGGCGACGACGGCCTGTATGCAGCCCTGCGGATGGGCGAACTGATCGCCTCTTCCGGCCGCCCCCTGGCCGAACTCACCGACACCATACCGCCCTACTTCATCAGTGAGGACATCCGCATCCGGCGCCCGAGGGGAGACGCTGCTGAGGTCATCGAGACGTTGCGGGAGAGGTTCGCCCACAGGCCCCAGGATCACACCGATGGGGTGCGGATCGAGTTCGACGGGGGCTGGGCGCTCTGCCGACCCAGCGTGACCGAGCCCGCTATCACCATCCGCGTCGAGGGCGAGACCCCCCGGAGGATGGAAGAGATCCGGCGTGAGATACTGGAGGCCGTCCGAGGCGAACACATGTAGGGAGCGGATCTGGGGACTCAGTCCTCGCCCCGGATGCCCGCCATCCCTTCCCGCACGATGAGAGGCACCAGCACGAGCGCCGCGAGCGGGTCGGCCCAGCTCCATCCGAAGGCCGCATTCAGCAGCAGCCCCGTCAGCGTGGTCAGGCTCAGCCACGCGCACGCTATAGTCTCGAAGGCATCCGCCCGCAGGGCGCCGCTCGTCAGCGCGCGTGCCGTCCTGAGCTTCGCCCAGCCCAGGAACGGCATGACCACCAGGGAGACGGCGGTCAGGGCGATGCCCAGCATGCTCTCCTGCGGTTGCGGCCCGTGCCCGAGCAGGCGGCGCGCGGAGTCCGCGAGTATGTAGAGCGCCAGAAGAAAGAGCAAGCCCCCGGCCACGCGCGACGCGCTCCGCTCCGCCCTCTCAGCACGATCGGGCGGGAGGCCGCGCATCTCCCGCAGGAAGCGCCATCCTACGACCGCGCCGCTGGTGGTTTCGATCAGGGAGTCCACGCCGAACCCCACAAGCGCCACCGACCCGGCGAGGGCGCCGGCCGTCAGGGCGATGATGCCCTCGACGAGATTCCACGCCACGGTGGCCACCCCCAGCAGGAAGCCCCGACGCAAGAGCCGCACTCGGCGCCCGTTCCGGCCGGCATCTTCCTTCCCCTCGCGCGTGGTCGGCCCATCCCCTGACATCACAACTCATCACCAGAATGGAAGGCACAGTCCACCGCCCCTCCCGGGCTTCGCCTAACCGGGGTAGAGCAGATCGAACTGCGGAGAACCGGTCAGAGGCCACAGCACCAGGAAGTGGTGCATCACGTCCGAGAGCACGAGCGCCGCCCCCAGGCAAGCCACTCCGCGTCGCCAGACCGATCCCTTGGGAAACGCGACGAACGCCAAAGCTATCAGCACAACCCCCGGATATCCGTGATGGACGCGGATGCCGCCCGTGTACTGCGCGCACCACGCCGTGTCTTCCGACGTCCTCAGGCCGAAGCCGAAGCGGAGCGTGCAGGCAACGCCCTCAAACAGCAGCGTCAGCACAAGGATGCACACCACGGGCCGCGCTGTCAGCCGTGACAGGAGCGGTTTACCCATGACCTCTGCCGTCACTCCCCGGCACACATGCGCTGTCCCCGGTGCGGAAGCCGGCGGCCCTCACTTCAGGATGATGTCGTCGGCGCTCATCGTACGTTCGCAGTAAATGCAGCGCAGCCGCGAGGGCGCCGAGCCGATCACTTCGAAGCACGTGACGACGGGTTGCTTGTTGGTCACGCAGTTGGGGTTGATGCAACGGACTATGCCCTCGACCCGCTCCGGCAGCTCCACCCTTCGTTTCTCCACGACGCGGTAGTCTTTGATGATGTTCAGCGTGGCGTCGGGGGCAATCAGGGCGATCTTGTTCACCTCCTGGGGCGTCAGCTCCCGGCTCTCCACCTTGATGAGGCCCTTCTTCCCGACCTTGCCGCTGTGGAGGTTCATCCCGACCAGCACGACCTGGTCCTCGTTGTCCAGCCGAAGGATGTCCGCAACCTTGAAGGTGGCTTCGTTCTGGATATGGTCTATGACCGTCCCGTTGCGGATGGCCGAGACACTGAGTTCGGGGC
>JASFTU010000175.1:0-5434 GCA_050050635.1 Candidatus Brocadiaceae bacterium | reverse complement strand
GCCGTGGCCGCAGCGCCCCCGGTGGTGCGGGCGCTGCCTGGCTCGAGAGACAAGCCGAATCTCATCTACATACTCGCGGACGATCTTGGGTACGGCGACGTGGGGTGCTACGGTCAGGATAGGATCCGGACGCCGAGCCTGGATCGGATGGCGGCCGAGGGGATGCGGTTCACCCAGCACTACGCCGGCAGCACGGTGTGCGCGCCGTCGCGGTGCTCCCTGATGACCGGGCAGCACACGGGGCACACGTGGATCCGGGCCAATGGGAGGGCGCCCATCCGGCCCGAGGACGTGACCGTGGCCGAGGTGCTGCAGGACGCCGGGTATGCCACGGGCATGGCCGGCAAGTGGGGCCTGGGACACGTCGGCACCACCGGGGACCCCAACAGGAAGGGCTTCGATCACTTCTTCGGCTACGTGGACCAGGGCCGGGCGCACTTCTACTACACCGAGTACCTGTGGCGAAACGGCGAGAAGGTGGTCCTGGCGGACAACGAGGGCGGGAAGCGCGGGACGTACTCCCACGATCTCATCGCGGCCGAGGGCCTGGAGTTCATCCGGAAGAACCGGGAAGGGCCCTTCTTGCTCTACCTTCCGTACACGATCCCGCACGCGGAGGTCGTCGTGCCGGAGGACTCCCTGGCCGAGTACAGGGGCAAGTTCCCGGAGAAGCCATTCCCGGGCGGGCACTACTGCGCGCAAGAAACGCCCAACGCCGCGCGGGCCGGGATGATCACGCGCATGGACCGGGACATCGGCCGCGTGTTCGCGCTCCTGAAGGAGCTGGGACTCGACGAGGATACGCTCGTCATGTTCAGCAGCGACAACGGGCCGTGCGCGGCGGGCGGGCAGGACTACCGGTTCTTCGAGAGCCAGGGACCGCTGCGGGGCATAAAGCGCGATCTATACGACGGCGGGATCCGCGTGCCGACGATCGCGCGCTGGCCGGGGAAGATCGATCCGGGCGCCGTGAGCGAGCACGTGAGCGCCTTCTGGGACGTGCTGCCCACCTTCGCGGAGTTGGCGGGCGTCGAGCCCCCCGCGGACATTGACGGCATCTCGATGGCGCCGGCGCTGCTCGGCCGGGGCGACGAGCAGAAACAGCACGAGTACCTGTACTGGGAGCACAAGGGCGACCAGGCCGTGCGCATGGGCGACTGGAAGGGCGTGCGGAACAAGGGCGGCGACATCGAGCTGTTCGATCTGGGAGCCGACATCGGGGAGAAGAACGATCTGGCCGCTGGACATCCGGACATCGTCGCCCGGATGCGGGACATGATGAAGACAGCAACCACCGGCGACCACGCGGGCGCCGCGTGACACGGGCGGGGACATAAGGAGGCGGACGCGTGACGTCACGACTGCGACTGTACAGGCCTGCCACCAGTGTGCTGGCGGTGCTTCTTGCGGTGGGTGCCCATCCGGCGGGCGCCGCGGACGAGTCACCGCAGACGCTGGCGGAGCAGATCCTCTCGGCTACGGGCGTCAAGGGCGGCCTGATCGTCCACGTGGGCTGCGGCGACGGGAAGCTGACCGCGGCGCTGCGTGCCAGCGATAGCTTTGTGGTGCACGGGCTGGACCGCGATGCGAGGGACGTTGACACGGCCCGGGCCTACATCCGATCGCTCGGCGTCTACGGTCCGGTGTCCGTTGCTCGCTGGGACGGGGACTCGCTGCCCTACGCGGACAACCTCGTCAACCTGCTCGTGGCCGAGGATCTCGGCCCGATCACGAAGGGCGAGGTCATGCGAGTGCTGGCCCCGGGCGGCGCGGCGCATGTGAAGCGGGGCGGGCGATGGGCCACGACCGTCAAGCAGTGGCCGGAGGAGATGGACGAGTGGGGCCACTCCCTCCACGGCCCCGACGGGAATCCCGTGTCGCTGGACGTTCTCGTCGGCCCGCCGCGGGAGCTGCAATGGACGGCGGGTCCGGCGTGGTCGAAGAAGCACTGGGGCCCGCGGATCAGCGCCATGGTGACCGCGGGCGGCCGGCTGTTCGTGGTGCAGGATGAGACTCCCACCTCGCTGTTCAACATCGCCGCCCAGTGGGTCCTGACGGCACGGGATGCGTTCAACGGCGTGGTCCTGTGGCAGCGCAACCTGCCGGAGTGGACGGCAGGAGGGTGGGGACGAGTCGTGCCGAGGAAGGACAATCCGCCGGCGCCGCCGGGGCTGGTCCTCGGTCTGTGGGGCGAGCTGTCCGGCGGCTCCGGCGTGCGCGATGCGAGAAGAGTGATGGTCGCGACGGCGGATCGCCTCTACCTTCCGCTCTCTCTGCGGGGACCGGTCTCGGCGCTCGATCCGGCCACGGGGGAGGTGCTGCGGACCTACGAGGGGATGGCGCCGGTGCGGGAGGTGACGTGCGCGGGAGGCGCCCTGCTGATCGGCGCAGCGGGCGGCGTCCATGCGGTCCAGGCAGAGACGGGCCGGGAGCTGTGGGAGGCACCGGGCAGCGACGCGTGCACGAAGGACGGCCGGGTGTATCTCGTCGGCCGGGGCGGCCGGTCGGTCGTCTGCGTCGAGCTCATGAGCGGACGGCGGGAATGGGAGACGGACTTCGCCCGCGCGATGCAGGAAACGGGCGGCAAGCCGGCCGCCGACAAGGCCGGGTTCTCGGGGCCGCTCCGCGTCGGCGCCAGCGCGGTCCTGGCGCAGATCCCCGAGGGCAAGCGCGCACAGACCATCGCACTCTCGACGGCGCAGGGCAAGCCCCTGTGGCAGAAGGCGTTCGGCGGCATGCCATTTGCCAGGGGCTCGGGGGCGTTCTTCATCGGAGGGCTCCTCTGGAGCCTCGATAGCGGCAAGGGCCTGTTGACGGCCATCGCTCCGGTGACGGGAGCGACGACCGAGGAGATCCCGGCGCCGGGGATCCGTTACGTCGGCCATCATGCGCGGTGCTGCCAGGCCCGCGCGACATGCCGCTACATCATCGCCAAGGAGCGGGGGGCGGACTTCGTTGACCTGGCCTCCGGCCGCGTGTCCTGGAACAACTGGGTCCGCGGCCCCTGCCGCCGCGGCGTCATGCCCGCCAATGGGCTGCTGTATGCCGGACAGCATTCGTGCCGGTGCTACACGGAGGCGGCGCTGCACGGCTTCTACGCTCTGGCCCCCGATCGGTCGCAAAGGCCAAGGGCCGCGGGAGCAGAGAGCCAGCTTGGCCGACAGCTCGAACGTGGCCCGGCCTACGGCCTCGCCGCGGACCGGCAATCCGCACCCGACGGTGGGCAGTCGGGCGGCTGGCCGACCTTTCGCCATGATGCCACGCGCAGCGGCTCCACGCCTGCAGCCCTCCCGGAGAAGCTGGCGCCGAGTTGGTCGGCGTCGCTGCCAGGACGGCTGAGC
Organism: Candidatus Brocadiaceae bacterium; assembly: GCA_050050635.1. Classification (GTDB taxonomy): domain Bacteria; phylum Planctomycetota; class Brocadiia; order SM23-32; family SM23-32; genus JASFTU01. The sequence goes on along the minus strand of JASFTU010000175.1, from coordinate 2,093 downwards.
GCGCCCGTCGGCGCGGGGGGCCGGGTCTACGTCTCCGCCATCGACAGCCACACCGTCTACGCGCTCGATGCGGACACGGGGAGCGTCGCCTGGTCATACACGGCGGGGGGCCGCGTCGATTCCCCGCCCACAGTCCATGGGAGCCTCGTGCTGTTCGGCTGCCGCGACGGCTGGGCCTACTGCCTGCGGGCCGACAACGGTGGGCTGGTCTGGCGATTCCGGGCAGCGCCCGACGAGCGCATGGTGGGCGCCCACGGGCAGCTCGAATCGGCCTGGCCGGTGCATGGGAGCATTCTCGTCAAGCCCGGCCCTCCGAAGGACTCCGGGCAGGCCGTGGCCTACTTCGTCGCCGGCCGCTCCTCATTCCTGGACGGCGGCCTGTACATCTACGCACTTGATCCCGCGACCGGGCGAGTGCTTCACACCAGGCGCCTCGAGGGCCCCTGGCCGAAGCCTGAGGTGGGAACCGAGCCGGACATTCCCAACCGCGGATTCACGAGCCCCGGCGCGCTGCCCGACGTGCTCGTAGCCGACGCGACGAGCGTCTACCTTCGGCATCTGCGCCTCGACCCCACGCTCCGGACGATGGAAGATATGCAGCCGAACTTCTACAAGTCGCCGGCGCTGTCGGGTGAGAACCGCGGCGGCGACCACAAGTTCTGGGACAATCTCGTGGAGGCGCCCCGCCACGCCCTGTTCACAGATCCCGCCTGGTTCAATCGCTCATTCTTTCAGAACTTCCCCGGTCTACGGCTATATGCCACGACGGGCCTGCTCGATCCATCATGGCACCGACGCATGTACTGGTCCTACGGCCAGGTGGTCGGGCAGTACATTGTGTTCCGCGGGAACATGGCCTACGCGGTCCAGGTCTTCGCCACATCGCCCCGGGAGGGCGGCTCGAGTGCCGGCGACGGCTACGTGGTCTACGCGGGCCGGACCGCCGAACGGGAGGACCGTGAGAAGCTCTTCGCGCTGCGGCCGGACCAGTCCGTCTGGCGAATCCGCGTCCCCTTCAGGCCCGTGGCGATGGTGCTGGCGGGGGAGACGCTGTGGCTTGCGGGGCCGCCCGACCGCGGGGATCCCGCCGAGGCGCTCGCTGCGCTGGAAGGCAAGCAGGGCGCTGTGCTGTGGGCCGTCGCTGCAGCCGACGGCAAGCGGCTCAGCGAGTGCCGGCTCGACTCGCCGCCCATCTCCGACGGCATGGCCGCGGCGTACGGCCGGCTGTATGTGGCCACCCTCGACGGTCGGGTGCTGTGCATGGGACAGGGCGCGTGAACGGAGGCCAGGCTGTCATGAATCGGGGCGCTTGGGCACTGTGGATCCTGCTGCTGGTGGGAGCAACGGCAGCGGTTGCCGACGCGGCGATGGTGACGCGCCGCCGCTGGAGAGCCGACTCAAGGCGCTCCGCTGCAAGAAGCGGATCACGATCGCGAAGTGAGCATGCAGAGATGACCGTTCTGGGGAGAGGGCAGCCATGAGCCGCATGGCGCACCTGCTTGCGGGTCTGATGGTATTCGGCCAGTCCACGTGTGTCGCGGAGGTCGTCCGGCTGAAGGCGACGGCGGATGTCTGGCTCTCCGACGCGACGGAGAATGAGCGCGGCACCAGTTCCGGCAAGCACGCGCGGCTGAAGCTGAAGACCATCCAGGAGATGTCCGCCATTCGGTTCGATGCGGCCCCCGCGCGAGGCCGGGAGGTCCTCGGCGCGACCCTCTTCATGCGCCGGGCGAGCGACGACAAGCTGCGCTACGTGCGCGTGTCCACGGTCAATCAGGACTGGGAGGAGGGCGACAGCGCCCAGGCATATGGCGCGGCCGACGGCGCCACGTACCTGCGCGCCGACCACGCCTCGCGACGCCCGTGGGCCTGGCCCGGATCGTGCTTCGCCGACGTGATCATGACCTCGGGCAACAGCCTCGCGACCTGGGCCGAGCGCCGGGAGCTGGCGGACGGGTGGATCTCCGTGGCGCTGACGCCGGAGCTGATCTACGCGATGGCCGCCGGGGACACGGACGGCCTCGCCGTGATGGACGGGGGTAACCTGTCCTACCACAACAACTTCATCCACAGCGTCCAGTCCGCGGGCGACG
>JASFTU010000174.1:0-5446 GCA_050050635.1 Candidatus Brocadiaceae bacterium | reverse complement strand
CGCTGACGTCGAACAGACGTGCCCGACGGTAGACGGTCCCGGTGGAGGCAAGCAACCTGGGTGGGGAGGCGAGGATGGCTTCCCGCGCAGTGCCGGCGAACTTCAGAACGGCGGCCGACGCCGCTTGGGGCGTCGCTGAGGCTACTGGCGGGGTAGCTTCCTCGGCCGGGCCGGGCCGCTCTGGCTCGGGTCCGGGCTCCCGCGCCTCGCCCCCAGCACTCAGCAGGGAGAGCACCCAGGCCAGGAGCACCACGAAGAAGATGATGACCAGCAGCCAGATGTTGCGGCGGAGGTCCGTGGGTGCCGGCTCGGGCATCTCAGCCTCGGCGCCCCTCGTTTCGTCGGTTTCTTCTCGCTCTTCCATAGTGCCACACCAGGAGAGAAGCGCAGCGGACGCCGATCCGTCAGGAGCCGGCCCCGGGAGCGCGTATTGTAGCAGATGCCGGTGCCGCCGGAAAGCAATGTACCGGCGGCCTCCGCAAACGGCGCGTGCAGTTGACGGTCTTCTGCGGCGGTGCTAAACTCCGCGCAATCGCAGGCGATTTCCGCGTTGTCGGCCCGACGTTACCTCAGATGTACGGAAGGACGGAGAAGGTGGTATCCCACACGATCTACGAGAATACGGCTCAGCGCGTAGGGATATTCGTTGACGTGCAGAACATGTTCTACTCGGCGAAGGCGCTCTACCAGTCCAAGATCGACTACCGCAAGCTCCTGGAGATGATCACCCACGGCCGGAAGCTGGTGCGGGCCATCGCTTACGTCGTGCAGAAGGCGGACGTGGATCAGAGCAGCTTCCTGGAGGCACTCCGACGCAGTGGCTATGAGGTGAAGACGAAGGAGCTGACCATACGGGAGGACGGCTCCACCAAGGGCGACTGGAAGATGGAGATCGGCCTGGACGCACTTACCCTGGAGCCCAGGCTGGACTGCGCGGTGGTCGTGAGCGGAGATGGTGATTTCGTGCCACTCGTACATGCGCTGAACGCACGCGGCTGTCGGACCGAAGTGGTCAGTTTCGAGCAGAGCACCTCCAACGAACTGATGCGCGACTGCGGCCAGTTCATCTCCATCGAGCCGGACGTGCTCTTCAAGGAGGAGAAATTCGTCCGGCAGGCGCGAGAACAGCGGTACGCCGATGCGGACGATGGCGAGGATGTCGTCACGGAGTACCCGCACTCCTACAGCATGGACAACTGAGTCCGGGCTGCGACAGCGGCACGGGAAGAGGGTGAGCAGAGGATGTCGCCGCGCGGCATTTTTTTTGCACTGAGGGAGTGCAGTTTCGTTTTCGGCCGGACGACCGACGGGGCCATTACCGGGGAGATCGACTGTGAGCGCTGAGAAAAAGCTCAGGGCACTGGAGGGTATAGGCTACGCCGCGGCCATCATGATCGGCGTCGGCTGCATCTCCGAAGCCAGGGTGCTGGAGTATTTCAACGTCCTGGGACTCGCCTTCGCGGTTATCGCCATCGTTCGCCTGATGGTGATGGACATTCGCATCCGCCAGGGAGCGCAGATCTACGGTGCTTCTGAAGGGCGGCCGGCGGAGGTCGAGGAGCAGGACAACTGACTGTTCGGGATGCCCGCCACGCTCAGAGGAACGCGAACAGCAGCAGCACGATCACGAGGGTGAGGCCGATTGCGATCAGGAGTAGATTGGTCGTTGCCTGTGACCTTCGGTCTGCCGCCAGGCGCGCCTGAAGCTGCCGTGCCCGGGCTACCTCGTCGGTTGTGTCCCGTATGTCCTCCGGGACCTGCCGGAACAGTTCGATGGCCTCGCGGAACCGCTGTTCGGCGAGCATCCGCTTTGCCTCCTCGTAGGCCTTCTGGGCGGCCTGTTCACGGTCCTCCTCGGTCGCCCGGCGCAGGCCCGCCGCGCGCTGGCGCTCTTTCTCGAAGACCCTCCCCTCGATCTCCCCCACCTCTTTGAGGATCTGCAGCGCCTCGGTGTAGCTGCCGCCCAGCCGCAGGTGATCGGCCTGGTCCAGCATAACGGCGACTTTCTGACTGATGAGGGTCCGGCCCTTCTCGAGATCCACCCCGCAGTGCAGGCACTCGCGCACGTCGCGCCGGTTCTTGTGCTTGCACTCGGGGCACAGGTCGAACAGCTCCTCCAGGCTGGCCCCGCAGTGCACGCACTTCTCGCTCTGGACCGGGCTGAGTCCCTCGCACGCCGGGCAGCGCGGCGCACGCTCGAGCTGCTCCTCGAAGTCCTGCAGTGCCTCGAGCAGGGCATTGGCCGTCTGGTAACGCTCATCGGGGCGCTCGGCCAGACAGAGGGTGACGATCTTGTCCAGTCGCGGGTCCGCCAGTTCGTTGACGGCGCTGGGGGGCTTCTGCATGGGTATCTGGGGGCGCTCGCCCGTGATCAGTTCATAGAGCAGCACGCCCACGGAGAAGATGTCGGTCCGGCCGTCGACCTGCTGCGGATCGTCCTTCTGCTCCGGGCTCATGTAGGCCGGCGTACCCATCCTGATCTGCGGCCGCTCCTGGCCGCTCTGTGGCTCCCGACGGCCCTCCGCCATCAACGCCGCCAGGCCGAAGTCGGTCACTTTCACCTCATTCCGACTGCTCAGCATGACGTTGGCCGGCTTGATGTCCCGGTGCACGACACCGCGCTCGTGGGCGTAGCTGAGGGCCGAGACGGTGCCCTTCGCCACGTGCAGAAGCTGCTGCACGTCCCCCGGGTCCCATGGCACCTCGCTTAGAGAAACGCCGTCGATGTACTCCATTGCGAAGAAGTACACTTTCCCCACGTTACCGCGTTCGTAGATCGTCACGATGTTGGGATGGTTCAGCGCGGAGAGGGCGGTGCTCTCCTCGTGGAAACGGCGGACGAACAGAGGCCGTTCTGCAAAGGCCGGGGGCAGAACCTTCACCACCACGACGCGGTCCAGGGAGAGCTGGACCGCCTTATAGACCTCCCCCATGCCCCCGAAACCGATCCGCTCCTGGATGAGGAACCCATTGAGCTCCTTGCCGGGCTGCACACCCGCGTGCCCCACCGGACCTGCCTGATCCAGTTCCGTCACGTCGGGATCGCGGAACCGGTGTCCACACTCGGGGCACTCGAGCAGTTCGGATGGACCGGGCTTGTCGGCGTCGAAATCCACCGCACAGTCGGGACACGTAAATCTCATCCTCGGCCCGCCTTGAGGAAGCTGCGTCTCCAGGATAGCGCGGGCGCAAAGCCGGTGTCAACGTCTTCACGCTCCCCGCCACGGGGAAGGGGGCCGCGAGGCTATATCCTGTACTCCTTGTCCAGGCCCTGGACGCCCTCATAGCCGCGGGCCATCATCAGATGGTCCACGATGCAGATGGCCACCATGGCTTCCACTACCGGCACGGCGCGTCCACATATGGTGGGGTCGCGGCGGGTGATGGCACTGAGGACGACGTTCTCGTGCTCTTTGACGTTGATGGTCTCCTGATCGATCGAGAGCGTGCTGGTCGCCTTGACGCACACCCGTCCGACGATGTCATCGCCGCAGGAAATCCCGCCCAGGAATCCGCCGCCGTGGTTCGTCCGGAAGCGGACCTCTCCGTCCTCGTCGTAGTACATCAGGTCGTTCGCTTCGCTGCCTTTTATCTCCGCCAGGCCAAAACCCGTGCCGAACTCCACGCCCTTCACGGCGGGGATGGACATCAGGCCCAGGCTCATGGTCGCTTCCATCTTGTCGAAGACGGGCTCGCCCAGCCCCGGTGGGACATCGCGCGCGATGAACTCGATGGTTCCGCCCAGCGTGTCGCCCTCTTCCTTGGCCTTCAGAGCCTCCTCCATCATCTTCTCGGTGGTTTCGGGGTGGGGGCAGTTCAGGGGATTGGGGTTCTCTCTCAGGCCCTGTTTGACTTCCTCGAAGGTCATGTCGGGGCATCTCACGTTGTAGACCTGTTTCACATAGCCCAGGACCTCGATGCCCTCTCGTTCCAGAATCTTCTTGGCTACGGCGCCGGCGGCCACCCGGCAGGCGGTCTCCCGACCGGATGCTCTTCCCGCGCCGCACCAGTCGGCGAATTCACCGTACTTCACGTAGTAGGTGAACTCGGCATGCCCCGGCCTCATGACCCAGCGGTAGTCTCGGTACTCCTGGATGTGTTGGGGCTGGGTGTCGACGTTGTAGATCACCATGCCGAGGGGCGCACCGGTGGTGTAGCCGTCCTGGCCGATGCCGGCGAATATCTCCACCTGGTCCTTTTCCTGGCGAGGGGAGTCCACGGCGCTCTGTCCGGGCCGGCGTCTGTCGAGGTCGGGCTGGATGTCATCCCTGGTGATCTGCATGCCGGCGGGCATGCCGTCGATGATGATCCCCATTCCACCGCCGTACGATTCGCCGCAGGCGGTCACGCGAAACAGCCTGCCAAATGTGTTCCCGAGCATTGATACACTCCTCACTGCCTGTAGGATGGCTGAAAAGGACGACCTGCTGCGCTCAGAGGTAAACGGGCTCTCCGCTGGCAGCAGACTTCCAGGCCGCCTCGGTCAGTTCGATGGTCCGCAGCCCGCACTCGCTCGGTGCGAGCGCTTCCGCCCGGCCGAGGATCGCATCCACGAAGTTCCGGTCGGGGGAATCACCGTCGTAGCGGGCGCTCACCAGCTTCAGCACCTCCCCGCGCGCGCCCGTGCTGTATGTCAACTCCCCCTGGCGCAGGAAGAAAGACCACTCCGAACAGATGAAGGTGATGTCTTCCCACCAGATGGGGCAGTTACCCACGATGGATATGTTCGCCATGGCCCCATTGCCGAACTCCACGGTCAGGGCGCTGTTTATGTCCACCTCGGCATCGAAGCTCTCGATCCCCGCCGCGACCTTCTTCGCCTGGAGGCCGGTGACCCAGAGAATGATGTCGATCAGGTGGCTGCCCGAGTCGTTGAGCTGTCCGCCGCAGGAGAACTCCGGCACCTGGCGCCAGCTTCCCCGGGTGCCCTGCAGCCAGTTCTGGCCCTGGAACGCCGAAACGAACTGCACTTCGCCTGCATTACCGTTCTGGAGCTGGTTTCGGATGAAACGGAACTCGGGCTGACTGTGGCGCTGATATGCGACCGCCAGGATCTTGCCGGTCGCTTTCTCGCGTTCGATCACTTTCTCCGCATCCTCGGTCGAGCATACCATGGGCTTCTCACACAGCACATGCAGCCCGGCGTCGAGGCAGTCCAGGATCTGCCGGCAGTGCACGTGGTGTGGTGAGCAGATCAGGGCCGCGTCCAGCTCCGCCTCTTCCAGCATCTCCCCGTGAGAGGAGTACTCCGGGCATGCCTCAAGCTGCGGGTAGCTGCTCTTCAAGCGTTTCATACGGTCCGGATCCGGGTCCGCCAGCGCGGCGATGACTGGCTCACTCATCTCCAGCAGTCTGCGTGTGTGCAATCCGGCTATGCCGCCGGTGCCCACGATGCCGATCCTTGCGGTTTCTGCCACCTTCGGGCTCCTTTCTCGTCGCTCTTGGC
>JASFTU010000173.1:0-5452 GCA_050050635.1 Candidatus Brocadiaceae bacterium | reverse complement strand
AGGGCACGATCTACGTCTGGGCGCCCGTCCCCGAGGAGTACGGCGGAGACAGCGGGGAGTTCGCCCGTCGCCTTCTGCAGGAGGCGGGCGTCGTGGTCACCCCCGGCCGGGGCTACGGCCAGTGGGGCGAGGGCTTCTTCCGCATCTCCCTGACCTACCCCGACGAGGTGCTGGAGGAGGCCCTGGGGCGCATCGCCGAGGCCAACGTCTGAGCCCCCTTCCGTGCGGAGAACTCTGGTGAGAGCCGCGCTGGTCGTCCACCGGCCCCGTCCGGACGTGAACGAGAGCATGGCCCGGATGGCCGAGTGTGCCCGTGCGGCCGCGAGCGGCGGAGCGGACCTCGTTCTGTTCCCCGAGGCGGCGCCGACGGGGCTGATCAACAACGACGATCCGGCGCACGACCTTCCCCTCGGGCAGTCGGTCCCCGGCCCTCTCACGCGACTGCTCGGGGCCGTGGCCCGCGAGGAGTCAGTGCTCGTCGCGTCCGGGCTGCTCGAACGCGAGCGTGACATGCTCTACGACGCCGCCGTCCTGCTCGGCCCCGAGGGCGAGGTGCTGCTGCACTACCGCCGCATCCAGCCGCAGTGGCACGGCCGGAACGCCGACCCGGAAGTCTACGGGCGGGGCGAAGAGTTGCCGACGGCCGGGACGCCCTGGGGCCGGATGCTCGTCCTGCTTTGCGGAGACCTTTTCGACGACGGCATCGTCGAGCGCGCACGCCGTGCCGAACCCGACTACGTCCTGTTCCCCTTTGCGCGCAGTTTCTCCGACGGCACCTGCGATCAGGGGAGATGGGAGCGGGAGGAGGCGCCGGCATACGCACGGCGGGCGGCGCTGCTGGGTTGCACGACGCTCATGGTGAACTGCCTGGAGGACCGGGTGGAGCCGCGCTACCCGGCCTTCGGTGGTGCGCTGGTCGTCGGTGCGGACGGCCGGGTCCTGGCCCGCTGGCCGCTCGGGCAGGCGGGGACGCTCCACGTTGAGGTCTGAGACGGCCCCGGCTGGCGCGCTCCCTTGCGGTCCGGGGAGGCGCGGGTTATACTCGCCCTCCTGCCGTTCGTGCGGGTGCCGATTCAGCCGCACGCTCCCGCATCCCGCAGCTTTTCACTCGGGGTCCTGCACCGCATCTGCGCGGCCGCCGGACGCCCGGCCCGGATGCCTCTATCTGCACGTGTCAGGGGGGAGCCGTGTCGCAGATCGTGGTCGAGAACCTGGTGAAGACCTTCCGGGTGGCCGAACGGCCTCCGGGCATCTGGGGTGCTCTGAAGGGCGTCGTGCACCGGCGTCACCGGACGGTTCGGGCGCTGGACGGCGTCTCGTTTGCCGTGGAGGCCGGTCAGCTCGTCGGCTACATCGGCCCCAACGGCGCCGGCAAGTCCACCACAGTGAAGATCCTCTCCGGCATACTGGTCCCCGACTCGGGACGGTGCGAGGTGCTGGGACGTTCGCCCTGGAAGGAGCGCGTCGCCAACGCGCGGCAGATCGGCGTCGTGTTCGGCCAGCGGACTCAGCTCTGGTGGGATCTGCCGGTCATCGAGTCGTTCGACCTGCTGCGGGACATCTACCGCGTTCCTCAGCACAACTACGAGGCGAGGCGCGAGGAACTGAGTGCGTTGCTGGAGCTGGGGCCGTTGCTGGACGTGCCGGTCAGGCAGCTCAGCCTCGGTCAGAGGATGCGGTGCGACCTGGCGGCGGCGCTGCTGCACTCGCCTCCCCTGCTGTTCCTCGACGAGCCGACCATCGGCCTGGATGCCGTGGCGAAGCTCGTCGTGCGCGACTTCGTTCGCGAGCTGAACCGCGAGCGCGGCGTGACCGTCATCCTGACCACGCATGACATGGACGACATCGAGGCACTCTGCGAGCGGGTGATCGTCATCCACGAAGGACGCGTTCTGCTGGACGGCACCTCCGCCGAGCTGCGCTCGCAGGTGACCACCGAACGTGACCTGATCGTGGATCTGGAGGACGAGGGTGATAGCGTGAGCGACCCCGACGCACGGGTCGTCTCGCGGGAGGGACATCGGGTGGTGCTCCGCTTCGACCCGGCGCACGTGCCGGCGGCCGAGATCATCTCCCGCGTGACCGCCGGCCACCGCGTGCGCGACCTGTTCGTCGAAAATCCACCCATCGAAGAGATCGTTGCCCGGCTCTATGCGAGCATGAGCTCATGAAGGCGTACTGGTCGTATTTCAGCGCCCGGTTCCGCATGATGCTCCAGTACCGCGCCGCCGCCATGGCCGGCCTGGTGACGCAGGTCTTCTGGGGCTTCATCCGCATCATGATCCTCGGGGGGTTCTACGCCGCCACCACGGCCGAGCAGCCGATGACCTACCAGGAGGTCATCGTGTACGTGTGGCTGGGGCAGGCCATGTTCCGACTGCTCCCATGGAGCATGGATCGGGAGCTGATGACCATGGTGCGCACCGGGAATGTGGCCTACGAGCTTCTGCGGCCGCTGGATCTGTACTGGGTGTGGTATGCGCGCACGGCGGCCGGACGGATCGCGCCGACGCTGCTCCGATGCGCGCCTATGTTCGCCCTGGCCGGCCTGTTTTTCGGCCTGACGCCACCGGCCTCACCGGCCAGCGGCCTCGCGTGGGTCGCCGCCACCGCATGCGCCGTGCTGCTGGCGACCTCGATCTCCGTCCTGGCCGCGGCCACCATGTTCTGGACCGTCTCCGGGGAAGGCATGCGGACCCTCCTGCCGACGCTGGTCCTCGTGTTCTCCGGCATGCTGGTGCCCCTGCCCCTGTTCCCGGATTGGGCACAGGGGATCATCCGTGCGCTTCCGTTCCGCGGCCTGGCGGACCTGCCCTTCCGCCTCTACATGGGACACCTGCCGCCGTCGGAGGTGATCCCGGTCATGGCCCACCAACTGGCCTGGACGGCCATTCTTATCACGGCGGGGAAGCTGCTGCTTGCCCGGGGAAAACGCCGGCTCGTGGTGCAGGGAGGATGACCGGATGGCCCGCGACACACCCAGGCTCTACCTGCGATACGCCGGCATCTCCATCCGCGGTCAGATGCAGTACAAGACCTCCTTCGTGCTGCTGACCATCGGCAACTTCCTGGCAACGGGCATGGAGTTCGCCGGCGTGCTGGTGTTGTTCGACAGGTTCGGGAGCCTGCGCGGGTGGGCCCTGCCGGAGGTGGCGTTGCTCTACGGGATGGCCCACGTGGCCTTCGCGCTCTCGGAAGCGTTCGCGCGGGGATTCGACGTGTTCGCCCGGATGATCCGCGCGGGCGACTTCGACCGCGTCTTGCTGCGTCCGCGGAGCACGGTGCTCCAGCTGGCCGGACAGGAGCTGCAGTTGATGCGGATCGGGCGGCTGGCGCAGGGCCTGTTCGTTCTCCTCTGGGCGACCCACGCCCTGGAGGTGAGCTGGTCTCCCGCGCGCGTCGCCCTGCTGCTGGCTGCCGTGGCGGGCGGGGCCTGCCTGTTCAGCGGGCTCTTCGTCCTGCAGGCCACAATGGCGTTCTGGACCATCGAATCGCTGGAGATGATGAACACGGTGACCTACGGCGGAGTGGAAACGGCCAGTTACCCGCTGAGCATCTACCGGCCGTGGTTCCGGCGATTCTTCACGTTCTGCGTCCCGCTGGCCTCCATAAACTTCCTGCCGGCCCACGCGCTGCTCAGCCGCTCGGTTCCGGGCACCTCGGGCTGGCTGCTGTGGCTGACGCCGCTGGTGGGAGTGGCGTTCCTGGGCATCTCGCTCCAGCTCTGGCGGTTCGGCGTCCGTCACTACCGTTCCACCGGCAGCTGAGTACGACCCACGCCCGCTTCCGCATCCGGGTAGCGTTGGTTCGGCAGTATGTTACAATCCACGGGCCGACCTTCAGCGGAGGCGACACGCGGATGTTGCAGAATACGTTCTGTCACATACGGGGCGTTGGGCCGAAGACGGAGCAGCGCCTGTGGAACGGAGGCGTCTATTCGTGGAGAATGGCGTGCCATCCAGACGTACTGCCGCTTTCCAACGGGGCATCCGAGCGGGTGGCGCGCTTCGCCGAGGAGTCCATCGAGCGGCTGGCGGCCGGGGATGCATGCTACTTCGAGCGTTCTCTGCCCGGCCGGGAGGTCTGGCGGATGTTCCCTGAATTCCGCTCCCGGACGGCCTACGTGGACATCGAGACGACGGGCCTCGGAGCGCCGGGAGACTACATCACGGCCATCGGGCTCTATGACGGGCGCCGCGTTCGGCACTACGTTCATGGTCGCAACCTGGAGGAGTTCCGGGGAGACATCGAGGACTTCGAGCTGATCGTGACCTACAACGGCAAGTGCTTCGACGTGCCTTTCATCAGGCACTACCTCGGTGCGCCGATGGAGCATGCGCACATCGACCTGCGGTACGTGCTGGCAAGCCTGGGCTTCCGCGGAGGGTTGAAGGGCTGCGAGGCGCAGCTCGGGATCGACCGCGGGGAACTGGAAGGGGTGGACGGCTACTTCGCGGTGCTCCTGTGGCGTGACTTCATCGAGAACGACAACCCCAAAGCGCTGGACACTCTCCTGGCCTACAACAGCGCCGACGTGCTCAACCTGGAGACGCTCGCAGTGCTGGCCTACAACCTGCGGGTCGCCGGCACCGTGTTCGCCGATACCCATGCGCTGGACGTGCCGGAACCCCGGGAGCTGTCCCATCAACCCGACCCCGAGACCATCGCCGGTCTGAAAGCCGAGGGATGGCACTGGGGCCGCTGACGGCCGGCGACTACCCGGCTTCCGCAGAAAAAGCCTTGACAGCCGACCGGGACCGTGTATAATTCCTGCACTTCTGGCACTGACCTGATTCGTTTCGCGCCCGGAAAGGAGCCGCGGCATGTCGCTTCCCATACGAGCCAACGTCGTAGTGTCGCGCCCCGGGCGCAGTCATTACTGACTACCCGCCGTACTTAGCCTGGTAGCAGACGGCCGCCCCGACAGCGGCGGCCGGTTCCATTCGAACACAAGCCGTGGGCGCGATACCGGCGCCCGCGGCTTTTTCTTTGGCCGGGGTCCACCGGCAGGAATTCCAGGTCGTTCGGCCAGACGAGTCTCTGTCCGGGAAGGAGAACTCACATGAGAAGTCTGCTGGGAAAGATCACCGACCTTAAGAAGCGCGGGAAGCGCGGCTCGGGCAGCGGCACGCTCCGGCGGCTTGAAGTGTCCTTCAAGGCGGCATGCGTGATGCCCGGCAGGACCAAACCCCCCGAGTGGCTCAAAGACCAGAAGCTCAAGGTCACAAGGGAGGTCGCCGACCTGCGCGAGGTGGGCGGCGTGGGCGACAGCATCGTCCTGACGCCGTCCGAATCGGCCCGCTGGCTCTATCCCCTCTCGGCCGAGCCCGATACCAGCTACGGGGAAGCACCGGCGAAGCTGGAGCTGTCGCTGCGGTGGTGGAAGGACAAGAAGCCGGGCGAGTTCACCGTCTTCGCCAACGGCCGGCGCGTTTCGGGCAAGTTCGCCAAG
>JASFTU010000172.1:0-5462 GCA_050050635.1 Candidatus Brocadiaceae bacterium | reverse complement strand
CCACCGGGATGCCCTTGCCGGCCAGCCGGTGAGCGATGCTGAGGGTGCCGTCTCCGCCGATGCAGAAGAGCACGTCGAGCCCGGCAGCACGGAAGTTGGCGAGGCATTCGTCCGACCGATCCTCCGCATCGTCGGGATCGCCGCCGGGCGGGACGTACCTGAAGGGATGCGCCTTGTTGGACGTCCCCAGGATGGTGCCGCCCGCGGTCAGAATCCCGCTGACGTCCTCGTAGTCCAGCTCCACCATGTTGTTGCGCACCAGCCCGTCGTACCCGTCCAGGATGCCGACCGCCTCGAGTCCGTAATCAAGCAGTCCGGTCTTCACAACGGCTCGGATCACCGCGTTCATGCCGGGGCAGTCCCCGCCGCCGGTCAGAACACCGATGCGTTCGATGGGGCAAGTGGCGCTCATCCGTGACCTCGCCGCCGATGGCTAATGGTGCATCTCAACAAGGACCTTCAGGCCTTCCTTCCGCCGGGCCGCGCGGAACGCCTCCACGATGTCCTCAAGCCCGTACCGATCCGTCACGATGCTCTCCGCGTCCACACGTCCGGAGGCGATCAGCGACAGAGCCGTGCAGTTCTGGGTAGGCGTGGACCCGTGGTTGCCGAGCACTGTCAGCTCCTGGTAGTGCAGCCGGTTACTGTCGAACGAGATCGGCGGGCTCCCCTGGGCCAGGCCGCCGAAGAAGCTGATGCGACCTCCGGGAGCCGCCAACGTGAGGGCGGATTCCTGAGCCTCCGGCGAAGCGCACGCCACGATGATGACGTCCGCACCCCGTTCGTCGCTCAGGCGCAGCACTTCCTGCCCCAGATCGCCGTTTCCGCTCTCGACGTAGGCGTCCGCCTCGGCCACTTCGGCGAGTTTCAGTCGGTCCGGCGCAACATCCGTCATCAGCACGCCGGATGCTCCCAGGGCCCTGGCGAGCATCGCGTTCAGGCAACCCATCGGTCCGCACCCGATCACCAGCACCACGTCGCCGGGCCCGACGCCCAGCCTCTCATGCGCGTTGATGCAGCATGCCAGCGGCTCCGTCAGGGCGGCCGCAGCGCTGCTGACGCCGTCGGGAACCTTGTTGACCGAGCCGTGGGCCACCGCAGCCGGGGGGACCAGCATGTACTCGGCAAAGCCTCCGTCACAGCTTAAGCCCACGTCGAGGATGCTCTCACACACGGTGGGCTGTCCCCGCCGGCAGCAGGAGCACGAGCCGCACGGGACGGCCGGAGCCACGGTGACACGTTCGCTGTCATAGTAGCCGCCAACGCCGGATCCGACTTCCACCACCGTTCCCACCAGCTCGTGCCCCAGCACGACGGGCGGGTCGATCGCCGGATGGCCGTGCTGGAACGCTTTCACGTCCGTGCCGCACACGGCGCAGGCGTCCACGCGCAGGATGATCCCGTTCTCAACGCAATTGGGCGCCTCGGTCTCCTCCACTCGTATGCTGCCGATCTCCTCCAGTACGGCCGCCTTCATTCGCTGACTCCCGCTGCTGCAGTGATCATTGAGGGGCAATCTGGTTCCTCAGCAGGTGCGCGCCGTCCCCCAGGAGGCTGAGCACTTCGCGCTTCAGTCCCGGGTCATCGTTCAACCCGTCAACCACAAGCGGCACCACATCCGGCTTGGCTCCCGCCGTCCGTGCCGCGGGCAGCAGATCCGTCACGTACCGCATCCACACGCGAAGGTCCACGCGGAGGCCCGGTCCGCGGCACAGAAGTATCACCGGCCGCCCCTGCAGGTGACACAGTGACAGCTCCGCGTCGGCGGCCTCCCGGGCGTACGCACCCATCTCGGCCCAGAAGGCGTGCCGTTCCGGAGGCAGTCCGAGCCAGACCAGTTCCATCGTCCCCATCCGGCGGGCCTCTTCGGCGTTCTCCCGGACGAACTGCCTGTTCTCCCGCTCCACCCTCTCGGCCTCCGTCCCATGCTCTGCAATCACTGCTTCGACGTCCTCGACCATCATGGCAGCCACGACGCTCTCCAGAGCGTGCCGGTCCCCTTTCAGGGCAGCAATGACGCGCCTGAGGTCGGCGCCCCAGGCCTCCTCCTCAGACGGTGGCAGATCGCCCGAGGCAAACTGCGCGAGCGCGCGCTCGTACTCGGCATCCGGGCCGAAGCACCGCTCCCATACGAGGGCGGCCACCGAGTCGGCGGTTCCGGAGACGAGCAGGTTCTCCTCCCCGATCATGTGAGCTATGGCCCTCCGGTCCTCAGGTTCCCAGGGAGCGGCGCTGTACCAGCGGACGCTGCCGACGAACTTGCGCAGGCGTTCCATGAGAGCGGGTCGCACCAGTCGCCCGTCCCAGTCGATGTGCACCACGTCGAGCCCGCAGATGACCAGCCCGTAGCCGCGGGGCAGCTTCTGCTGCACCGTGTGCTCGAAGAACCGGGGCAACTCCTCGGAACGGAACACCAGGGCTTCGGCCTGGCCTCCCGCCGCGCGGCCCACCAGCGCCGCAGCCACCGTGGCAGGGATTTCCGGCGCACAGACAATGGCTGTGAACGAAGCGTCCATGCAGTGGCACCTCTCGGTTGCCTCAGTCCCCCGCCGGCGAAACGGTCATTTTAGTTGATCGCGGATGTTTCTTTCAACGCTGGCCGGCAGCTCTTTCTTCGGCCGTCGTGCCTCCCGCTTCTGATCGGGCGGTCGGACCTCGGGCGAGGGCGGCGCGTACTTGGGGACGTAGGGGTCAAGCTCCAGCAGATGGTGCAGCAGTATGAGGGCCGCCTCCTTGTCCGGTATATTGCCGCGGGTGCCGCTCTCCACCGCCGAGAAGGCGGACGGCGGGACGGATGCCCCTACGCAGGAAAGGCAACCCGTCTGGCACTCACAGCGATGGATGATATCCACCGTGGCCTGCATTATGTCCTCGGTCAGCTCATAGGCCTTCTCGCTGAACCCCATCCCCTGGGGATACTTGTCGAAGACAAACAACGTGGGCGCGTCCATGTTGGCAGAGTCCACCACGGTCCCGATGTCTACCGCATCGCACATGGCGAACAGGGGCACCACCTCGACCAGCACGTTGGCCATTCCGACCAGGCCCTCGGCGGGCTCTCGACCGTAGTGCCTCGTCAGCTCCAGGGCCTCTTCGGGCGGAAGGACCCACCAGGCCACCGTCTGCAGATCCTGCGGCGGCAGGTCCAGCTGCTCATACCCGATGCTCTCGCGCGAGCCGAACCGGACCTTCTTGAACATGGTCACGCAGGACGTCACGGTGACCGGCGCCACGCCGGTCTGTGCCCGGCGCCAGCCGCGACTCTGGACCTCCCCGCGCTCGGTTATCCGGATGCTGGCCTCGGTCACGGCCTGCGTGAAGTAGTCCACGTCCTCCTTCTCCACGAAGGCCAGGCTCCTATCGATGTCCAGTTCGCTCACAAGGTAGGTCTGACCCTTGTGCAGGTAGACGGCGTTCTCGTGGACCTGCGAGAACGCACTCGCCTCGTCCACGTAGCCCACCACCCGGTCTTCCTCCCGGTCCATGATCGTGTAGGTCGTCTCGCTCATGCTCCTGAGGTTGACCCGTGCTGCGGGATAGCCCTGACCGGTCCAGTACCACCGGTCCTCTATCCTCTTTGCCATGCCCTTCTCTTCCATGATCTCGAGCAGAGCTTCGGTGTACTCCCCGAAGAGCTCCCCCTCGGCCTCCTTCAGAGGGAGCTCGTGAACCGCCGTGCGCAGGTGGTTCAGGGCAACGTAGACGTTGTCCGGGTCGATCACGGCGTTCTCCGGGCTCTGCTCGAACAGGTAGCGTGGATTGTGCATCAGGTACTGGTCAACGGGGGCGTTCTGCGCGATGAGGAAGACCACGGACTCCTCCATGCCACGGCCGGCCCGTCCGGCCTGCTGCCACGTGCTGGCGATGGTGCCGGGATAGCCCACCACGATGCAGGCGTCCAGGCTGCCGATGTCGATACCCAGCTCCAGGGCGTTCGTGCTGGCGACGCCCAGCAGCTCCCTGGCGGGGAGTTTGCGCTCGATTTCCCGACGTTCCTCGGGCAGGTAGCCGCCCCGGTATGCCTGCACCGCTTCCGCCAGCTTCGGGCTGACTCCGGCAAGGCGTTCGCGGCAGGAACGGTACAGCCTCTCAGCCGCGTTGCGCGTACGGGTGAAGGCAATGACCTGGATGTCGTCCTTCACCAGCTCGGCCATCAGCTCGACCGCCTCCGACAGCGGGCTGCGGCGTCCGGCGAACTGCCCCAGACGCGGCGGGTTCCACAAGACGAAGTGCTTGGTGCCGGCAGGCGAACCGTCCTCATCAATGAGGAGCATTGAGCGCCCGGTCAGGCGTTCGGCGTGCTCGCCGGGATTGGCGATCGTTGCCGAGGAGCACACGAACATCGGCTCCGCCCCGTAATGGTCGGCGATCCGCAGGAGACGGCGCATGGCGTCGGCGACGTTCGACCCGAACAGGCCGCGGTAGCTGTGTACTTCATCGAGAACCACGTACCTCAGATGGGCGAAGAACCTGCTCCATCGCCCGTGGTTCGGCAGGATCCCCTGATGCAGCATGTCCGGGTTGGTCAGTATCAGCGAAGCCTGGTCGCGCAGCTTCCGCCGCAGTTCAGTGGGGGTGTCGCCGTCATAGGTCCCGGCGACGGATGAGATGGCAGGACATCCGCCTTTCAGCTCCTCCAGGATACGCAACTGATCCTGCGCCAGCGCCTTGGTGGGATACACGAACAGCGCTGTGGCCCGGCTGTCCGCAAGACAGCTCTCGAAGACCGGCAGCAGGTAGCAGAGCGTCTTCCCACTCGCCGTCGAAGTAACCACGACGAAGTCATGTCCCTCCGCCGCGGCATCCACCGCCGCCGCCTGGTGGGTGTATAGCCGCTCTATCCCTCCCTTGCGCAGCATCGTCCACAGCGCCTCGGGTAAGCCGTGGCCCGGCTCGGCGTACTGCGCCTCCCTCATGCGCAGCTCACGCACAGTGGCTATCTGCCCCTGGTACCAGGGCGCCTGCGTGATGTAGTCTAAGAACTGCCTCGCATCCATGCTCTCAGCACTCTCCCCGTCTCTCCAGCCGCCCGGCGAAGGCGTAGACCTCCTCCTCCTGGCTTACAGTCTCTATCGATCCGGGTCGTCCCCGGCGCACGGCTCCAATAGCCTCCCCGGGCCCCATGCCGCGATGCACGAGGAAGCAGGCGGCCATCGTACCCGTTCGCCCTCTGCCGGCCAGGCAGTGCACCGCGACGGCCTCTCCCGCGCCGATATGCTGCTCACAGAACTCGACGAACCGATCGATCTGGTCCGGCCCCGGGGGCTGGAACTCCGGCACGGGCAGGTGCAGGTAGTCCAGCCCTGCATCGCGCATGGCCGCCTCGGGCCACCTGCGGCTGGTGAGGTTGACGAGCCCCCCAACTCCGCGCGCCTTCAGCTCGCGCCAGTCGGCCATGGTCCCGCTCGGCATGGCCATGCAGGCCAGCTTCCTCTCTCCCAGCCAGCTGAAGCCCTGTAGCG
>JASFTU010000171.1:0-5467 GCA_050050635.1 Candidatus Brocadiaceae bacterium | reverse complement strand
CGGTGGGGCTGACGACGGGCTCCGGGCGACCGGCTCCCCTCGTCGGCTCCGCGGCGGCGTTCGCGTTGGCCAGCACGACCTCTGCGATCTCCTTCTGGTCGGCGTCGGCCTGTACCCCGAGCCTGGGGGCTACATCCTGGGGCTCTCGGCCGAGCGCCTCCGCAAGTCCGTCCAGTAGAGACATACGCTCGCCTCCCTCTGATGCTGATGGTTCGCCCCCGC
The DNA here is from genome assembly GCA_050050635.1 of Candidatus Brocadiaceae bacterium. Classification (GTDB taxonomy): domain Bacteria; phylum Planctomycetota; class Brocadiia; order SM23-32; family SM23-32; genus JASFTU01. The sequence goes on along the minus strand of JASFTU010000171.1, from coordinate 5,245 downwards.
CATCCATAGCGGAGGCTTCGTTGAGGCTCTCAAGTTCGGTAAGGAACGGGGTGTTGGTGAGGGCGACGCTGTGGATGTACATCGGCACCGCTTCGCCGGTGACGCGGTCGGGCGCATTGAAGCGGAACACGGGGCTGAGGTAGCGGTAGCGGCGTGCGGCAATGGCCGCGGCTGCCTCCGTGGTCCACAGCGCCTCCCCCCACAGCTCGGCCCCGTCGGCCCGCAGTTCCATGGCGCGCACCCATCCCGCCGCCGGAGCGGTCGTTCCCCCGGCCGGCGCCACGACGCTGGCGTGGTGGTAGTCGATCACCAGATCCGCTCCGTGCGCCGCGTGGTGCCGGCTAAAGTACTCCAGCGCACTCCTGAGGTGCTCGCGCTCGACCACCTCCGGCATGGTGGGGTGGCCCAGCCACGTCCCCACCCGGGCCAGCATGATCCGGCCGGGGACGCTCCCTTCGCCTTCGCGCTGGCGCGTGACCAGCGGCAACGCCACCGCCTGAACTCCTGCTTCGGCAGTGCTCTTGGTGCTCATCGGCTCCTCACTTTGTCTCCAGTGGTGAGAGAACGGGCTGACCGTCCGCGGGCTCGGGGATGCCGAACTTGCGGTAGGTCCAGTCCAGCGGGATGGGCAGACCGGCTTCGCTGAGGGTGCGGACGGTGGCGGCCAGTTCGCTGAGGTCCTCCGGCTTCTCGGCGTGGAAGCGCCACTCGGGAACGGGGTATTCCTCCCCCAGGTTGAGGCGCACGATGGGTCGCAGGAGCTGCCGGGTCAACGTGCGCCCCAGGGCCCGGGCATCCGACTCGATCAGGTCCCACCGCACCTGGTTGTGGACGTACCCCAGGGCGTAGGAACCGCCCTTCTCGCCGCCGGAGGTGAGTAGTTGCCCCAGCACCGCCAGGGTCATCTCCCGACCGGCCCGGTCGAGGATGCGCTCGAAGACCTCCCCCTCGCCGGCCGACCGCGTGTCGAGCACCTCGATCCGGTTCCCCTCACGGACAACGGCCGCGGCGTCCATCCCGAGGGCCCGCACGGCCTGCCACAACTCCCTGGCCTCGGCCGAGTCCCACGGCACGTCCTCCCGCAGCCATCCCAGCCGCGGCGGCATGCCGTAGACCTCGGCGAAGGCCATCCAGTCCTTCCACGCGAAGTGCCGCACCACGAATGCCCGCACGCAGGAGCGCAGCAGGCTGGTCCGCGCACAGAAACCGCTCCGGGCCCGCACCCTGTGGATGAGGAAGTTCAGCGGGTTCAACTCCTGGCCCTCGCCGCTCTCCGCGCGCAGCAGGAGCGTCTCGCCGTCCTCCGCCGTGCGGAACCACCTCTGCGGGCGCCAGATCAGCCGTGCGGGCCGCCAGCGACGTCGCTCGGTCTGCCAGTCGATCTCCAGCACGCTGAAGCCCTTGGGGATGGCATCCAGCAGATCGAATATCGCCTGTTCCATGTCCGCCGTCTCATCGACCAACTCCCGGCACAGGTCGGCGGCCTGGCGGGCCTCCGATCCCGAGCCGGCGGGTTGTATGTCGTGGCGCAGCCGGGCCACCCCCGCCTTCCGCGTCCGCAGGTAGGCGTCCAGCTCGCCGTCCTTCTCCTCCATCCGCTCGAACAGCTCCGCCTGGGCGGACAGATCCCCGCCCTCCGCCGCCAGCAACATGCGCTTGATGCGGCGGGGCGTCAGCGTCTCCACGTCCACGTGTCCCACCACGGTGCGCGCGCCGAAGCGGGTCGGCTCGGCGATGGTGTCTTTGCTCGGCTTCTCCGTCATCTTTCGGTTCCCTCACACGCAGGAGAAATCGGTCCGCCGGCGGACCGTCCGGTAGGCCGGCCCCGCGGCGGAGCGCGCGAACGTCTCCGGCAGCAACTCGTCGCAGCCGGCCGCCGCGTCGGGGCCGTCCACGTAACCGTCCGGGTAGCTGAGGAACTGCTCCTGGAGCTTCCGCACGCCCGGGCCCGGGTTCCGGGGGAAGCGCCAGCGTCCCTGTTCGAACTGCGAACTGAGCGACTCGATGCGCAGGTCCTTCGGCCGGCTGTGCCGCACGTAGCGGACCGGCAGCCGCCGCCCCTTCCTGTTCTCCACTTCCCGCAGAAGAGGGCGGATCAGCGCGTAGCCGCCGTTCGACTCGATGCCGATCACGCGCGGGTGGAAACGCCGATTGAATGCGAACAGCTTCTCGACCATCTCCATCGGCGTGCCGCGCTCGATCCACGCGGCCAGCACGTAGCGCACCCCGCCGCTGCGGTCAGCCCCCACGGCGAGCAGGGCGCGCGGGCAGCCGTCGCGGCTGACCGCGGGGTCCAGGAAGGCCACCACGTCCAGCTTCCGGACGTCCACCTCGTCGCGGCGGTAGGATTCCATCCAGGCCGCCTGGAAGGGCTTGTCCGGGTCTTCCGACTCGAGGGCGTAGTTGCGCAGCCAGTTGCGCAGTCCGATGGTCGCGCGGATCCGGCTGAGCGTCTCGTCGCTGAAGCGCTCCGGCCAGACGCTCCGCCCGTCTCGGGTGACTTTCTGGATGAAGACGCGCGCCAGGGGGCGCCCGCCCCCGTCCCTCCTTTCGGCCAGCTCGCGGGCGCGGGCCATCATGCAGTGCGGGCCGAACATCGTGCCCAGAACGGTGAAGCGGTACTGCTCCGGCTGGAGGGCCGGGACCACCTCGTCCATCAGCCAGTGCCACAGGTTCTGCTCGCGCTGGGGGTTGCGGGCCAGCTCGGCGTCCTCCAGGTCGTCGCCGACGAACTCGACCGGCCGGTGCTCCCCGTGGCGACGGCCGCGGGGACTCATGCCGATGCCGAACGCCTCGAAGCGGGTGCTCCCCCGCCGCCCGGGCAGGCGCACCGTCCACCGGGCCTGCGAGCCTTCCACGTCCGGCTCCCCGTAGTCCCCCTGGATGCGGGGGTTGTGCTCCAGTTCGAGCCGCAGGCAGTCCATGTTCTGAGCGGCGAGCTTCTGCACCTGGCTGCCGTAGATGAAGTAGGGCGCATCCCCCCGCAGGGCCCGGTGCAGCGGGCGGGCGAGGGTGAGCAGCACGCTTTTGCCGGCGCCCCGGAAGGCGCAGACGAAGGTCGGCATCCCCGGCCGGCCGACCGCCTCCATCATGCGCCGGTGGAATTCCGCGAAGGGGGCGTCGAAGTAGTGCGGCAGGTAGGTGCGCGCCCACCGCAGGAACGGCAGCTCCATCCGCTCCCGGCGGGCGCTCCGGTCCGTCCGGTCGAATGGCGTCGCGTGCTGCTCGATCAGCTCGAGCAGCGAGCGGCGCATCTGGTCGTGTTGTCGTGACCAGTCGCTCATTGGCTCAGCTCGGTGGTCCTCCTCGGAGAAGGGAGCCGCCGGGTCTGCGGCATTCGGGCGGAGGAGCGACGCATCGGGGTCCCCTCTGCCGCATCCCCGGCGACCCGCAGTCGAATCACATCAACAGCCCGCGCAGAATCCGGGCGAGCTCGTCGAGTGCCTTCAGCCGGCCGGTGGCATCGGCGAAGGTGTCCGCGGCGGCGCGGACCCGGTCGGTGTCTACCTCGGCCAGGGGAGTCATTCCGCTGGCCAGGCGTGCCAGTGCCTCGGCGGCCCGGCCGGCCTCGGCCTCCGCCTCGTCGCGTCGCCGCCTCACGTCGGTCAGGGCCTGTTCCACTCGTTCACGCTTCGGCACTCTGATGCCTCCTGTCGCATTCCTCGTGACTGACGAAGTTCTTCCGGTCCTGGCGGAGCTCGTCCTTCATGGCACGGAGTTCCTCCAGGATCAGGTCCACCCGCGTGTTCAGGATGGGCACGCTGCCCATGGCGCGGTCGCCCCTGCAGAGGCGCGCCTCGATGCTCTCCAGGTGGTCTTCCACCCGCTGTCGCCATCGTCCGAGTCGGAAGGCGACCACCCAGCCGCCGACGAAACCTCCGAACAGCGCCGAGAGCGCCGATATCGCCGTCTCGACCCACATCAGGAGTGCTCCCGCTTCAGCTCGTCCACGTACAGCCGGATGCCTTTCCGCACCGGGTCCATCTCCTCCTCGGTCAGGTTCCGCAGGCAGAAGGCGGCGAAGCTCTTCAGGGCCCTCAGCCGCTCGGTGAGGTCGTCGCGGCCCTTCCTCAGGTAATCCAGCACCCGGCAGAGCTTCAGCATGCGGTCCTCCAGGCCGCGCGCCTCCGGGTCGGCGCCGCCGCGCTCGACCAGCGCTTCGAGCCGCCGATGGAGCTTCCGGTAGAGGCGCTCCGCGGGGGGCAGCGCATCGGGCGAGTCGAGCTCCGGCGGGTCGTCCTGTGCCTTCGGCCAGGGGTCACCGGCCTCTTCGTCATGGCGGGCCCAGCGGTAGATGGTGGACTCGGCGACGCCGAGGGCGGCGGCGATCTCGGGCTTGGACAGCCCTTCGGCGTGCAGCGCACGCGCCTTCGGCAGGAGCCTGTCCTTCTTCGTCTGGGGCACGGCTGTCTCCCGTTCGGGGTCTCGGGCCAGTGCGACGAGGAGGGATTGTAGGCGTCTTCGCCGAGGCGTGTGTCCGTACAGTCCGAACAGGGGGGATGACTTCCTGTGGGCGGGCCATGTGGGGTTCTCAGGCCGTCGGGGCGGGGGCCTTCGGCTTGACAGGGCGTGGGGTGGGGATTAGGCTGGGACGGTTGCGGGGCGTGGCTCAGTCTGGCTTAGAGCGCCGCGTTCGGGACGCGGAGGTCCCCGGTTCGAATCCGGGCGCCCCGACCATCGTTAAAATCAAGCCCTTCTGCCAGGAAGCAGAAGGGCTTTCTCTTTTCTGTGCAAAGACTTACGTCGTCCACAGTACGGTTCAAACTCACCGATTCCAGGATATCTCGTCTGGCCTCATCGTTTGAACGCTGCCAGATATCGGCTGCCTGCTGGCTCCAATCGAATACCCGAAGCGCCATGTCCCTGCAGGTGGGGTCAATGTCCCCGATGTCCCCGCCGTCTCGAAGGGCCTTTCCCAACCGCTTCGCGTGACCTTCCAGCTCAGCGGACTCTTTGCTGAAGGCCGTCTCGTCCGCCTCCGGCGGATCAGTCACCTTGCCGCTGGCCGCGGACGTATTCGGCCAGGTCGCTTATGGTCTCTATGCCCAGCTTCTCGGCCTGTTCGCGGCGCATGGTGAGGGTGTAGCTGTTGTTGAAGCCGAAGGGCTTCAGCCAGGCCAGGTCCCACTGCTCGTTGAAGCGCTCTTTGACGTGGTCGTAGGTCTTCTGTGGGTCCTGCATGACATCGTCCTTCAGGATGTTGACCAGACCGGTGCCGGTGTATTCGGCGTAGAGATCCAGGTCG
>JASFTU010000170.1:0-5469 GCA_050050635.1 Candidatus Brocadiaceae bacterium | reverse complement strand
ACTGCCCCAAGCTGCTGCACCTGGGCTGGGTCGGCCTGACGCTCAACTGCAAGTTCGGTGAGCTGGCCGACTTCCTCCTGGGGTGGGCCACCTGCGACATCATGAGCGACGATGCCGCGGGGTAGCCTGCCGGGAGACCATCCGCATGGCCGAGCAGAACCTCGGAATCTGCACTTCCTGTCGGGCGATCGTGCCCGTGGAGCACGTCCTCCGTGAGGGGCGTGTGTACCTGCGCAAAAGCTGCGAGGAGTGCGGCGTCTCCGAGTCCCTGGTCAGCAGCGATGCGGCCACGTGGCGGCGGAAGCGTCACGTGTACCGCTACGACAGTTCGGAAGGGCCCACATGCAACCTGGACTGCACCACCTGTCGCCTCAACCATGGGCCCGCCATGGTCTTCGTGGACGTGACGAACCGGTGCAACATGAACTGCCCGATCTGCATCGCCAATATCCCGGCGATGGGGTTCCAGTTCGAGCCGCCCCTGGAGTATTTTCGGAGGATCTTTGCGTTCGCCGGCAACATGAAGCCGCGGCCGCGTATCAACCTTTTCGGCGGCGAGCCGACGGTCCGCGACGATCTTATCCAGATCATCCGGCTGGCCCGCCGCTACAGGCTCAGCCCGCGAATCGTCACCAACGGTCTGCGACTGGCCGATGAGGACTACTGTCGGAGGCTGTGCAGCTACAAGGTCCCCCTGCTTTTCGCCCTGGACGGGCTCAGCGTCGAGGTCTATGACCGGCTGCGCCACAACCCGGCCGCCTTCGGAAGGAAGATGAAGGCGCTGGACAACCTGCGCAGATACAGCAGGCGCCGGAATACGATCATGGCGTGCGTTGCGCGCAGGATCAACGAGCACGAGATGGGCCGGCTGATCCAGTACTGCCACGACAACCGCGGCATGATCAAGGCCATGCACTTGATCCCGCTGACCGAAACGTGGGAGGAGGGCGAGTTCGAGACGGACGTTACCACCACGATCGAAGACGTGGAGAGAATCATCGATGGCGCCTTCCCGGACGCGACGGTGGAGTTCTGGTCGGCCGGCCTGCCGGGACGCCTCGCGCCGGCCGTCCGGTTCTTCGGCTCCGCCCGGCTGACGTTCCGGGCTGTGCATCCCAACTGCGAATCGATGACGATGCTGTTCTCGGACGGCGCACGCTACCGCCCGCTGAGCGAGTTCACCAGGGGCAGCGTGAACGACCTTCTGGCCGAGATGGTGGACCGCGTGCTCGAACTGGAGCCTTTCCTCGCCACGCTGGACCCGCGCAGGCCCGCGCACCGGGCACTGGCCATCTTCCGGTGTGCGGGCGCGGCCGCAGGAAGGTTGCTCCGCTTCATCCGGTGGCGTGCCCTGATGAAGGGCAACCCGCTGGTCGCGATGGCCGGGGTCCTCCTGGACCTGCTGCGGGGGCGCCGCCCGAAAGATGCCCTCCGGGCCAACACCCGTGTGGGCGAGGTCCTGCGCATGGTGGTGCTCCCATTCGAGGAGTACCATTCGGTGGAGAGCGAACGGCTGAGGCATTGCCGCGCCGCCTTCGCCTACCTGGACCCCGAGACGGACGAGCCGAGGCTCGTGCCCGTCTGCTCCTGGTCGCTCGTCAGGGAGGACCTCCAGCGCCGGATCTCTGCCCGGTGGGGCATCGCCGAGGCGGCCGGAACCCGCGCAGGGGGACGCAATGGACCGTAGTGCCCATCATGCCGAACGGGCCGCCAAAGGGCTGCTGACCTGGGAGCCCTCCGTCTCGCTTGATACGGTGCGGGACCACGTCGTCGGCCTGGGGGTGCAGGTGCCGCTTCACGACGGCACCCGCAGCAGGTACGTCAACCTGGACAACGCGGCCACCACACCGGCGCTGCAGCCGGTGCTCGACTGCGTGGACAGGTTCCAGCGCGACTACTCCAGCGTCCATCGGGGCAGCGGGTTCAAGTCGCTGCTTTCCACACACGTCTACCGCCGTTGCCGCCAGATCGCTGGAGCCTTCATCGGGGCCGACCCGAACTGCCACAGCGTGCTGTTCACCCAGAACGCCACGCATTCGCTCAACAAACTCGCGCGCCGGCTCAGCCTCCGGCCGGAAGACGTGGTTGTCGGCACGCTCATGGAGCACCACTCCAACATCCTGCCCTGGCGGTTCGGCCCGTGCCGATACGTTTGCGCAGACATCCGCAGGCGCGACGGCACACTCGACGTGGCCGACCTGGAGGCGAAGTTGCGCCGGCACGCAGGCCACCTGAAGGTGGTGTCCGTGACGGGCGGCTCGAACGTGACCGGGGTAGTGCCGCCCTACCGGCGTATCGCCCGTATGGCGCACCGGTACGGGGCGTGGTTCGTGCTCGACGCAACGCAGGTAGTTCCTCGCCGACGGATCGCCATGGGGGCCCCGGACGACCCCGAGAGGATCGATTTCCTCGCCTTCAGCGGTCACAAGATGTACGCGCCCTTCGGCGCGGGTGTGCTGGCGGGCCGGAAGGAGGTCTTCCAGCAGGGAGCGCCCGACGTGGTCGGTGGGGGGACGGTGCACGCGGTGACCGACGAGGAGGTCGTGTGGCAGCCACCCCCGGAGAGAGAGGAAAGCGGCACGCCCAACCTCAACGGCGCCGTGGCGCTGGCTCGCGCCGCACAGGTCCTCCAGGAACTGGGCATGGAGGGGGTGGCCGAACACGAACGGGAGCTGACGCGCTATTGCCTCCGCCGTCTCCTTGACGTGGAGGGACTCCGGCTGTACGGGCAGAAGGATCCCGAAATCGCCGTGGACCGGCTGGGAGTCTTTGCGCTCGATGCGCCCGCGCTGGGACACAGCCTGCTGGCGGCGGTGCTCGGCTACGAATGGGGCATCGGCGTGCGGAACGGCTGCTTCTGCGCGCAACCCTACGTGCGCGAGCTGCTCGGAATCCCGCGCGAACAGATGCGCCGAGTCGTCAGGAAGCTGGCCAAGGGTGACCACGCCACCGTGCCCGGGCTGGTCAGGGTGAGCCTGGGGATCTACAACACGCGAGCGGAGATTGACTATCTCATCGAAGCGTTGCGCGCGGTCCTGGCGGAGGGCCCTCGTGCGCGCTACGTGATCGACCCCCGCCACCTGGACCACGTGCCCGAGGACTGGGAGGTCGACTACGACGACTTCCTGCCCTTCCCCCCGGCACCCGGATCGACGTGGTGAGATGGCATATCCGGGGCATGGTCCCCGCGCGCATGAGCCGGCTCGGCGAGCCGCGACCGAATCCAGGGGGACCGCTACGCCTCATCCTCGCTGGCGTAGTCGATCACGGAAACGACGCGGTATTCTGAGATCTGTTCCCGGCCCTTCAGGAAGCTCAGCTCGATGAGGAACGCACAGCCGGCCACCTCCCCCCCGAGCTCCTCCACCAGGTCGCAGCACGCCCGGATGGTGCCTCCCGTCGCCAGAAGGTCGTCCAGCACGAGCACCCTGTCCCCCGGCTGGATGGCGTCTTTGTGCATGGTGAGCGTGTCGGTGCCGTACTCCAGCTCGTAGGTCCGCTCGATGGCATCCGCCGGGAGCTTGCCGGGCTTGCGAACGGGGACGAACCCGGCCCCGAGCCGGCACGCCACCGCACCGCCGAAGATGAAGCCCCGCGCCTCGGCGGCGACGACCTGGTCGACCTGTTCTTCGGCAAAGGGCTCGCACAGGGCCTCGACCCCCGCCCGGAGGGCCTCCGGCTCCTTCAGAAGGGTGGTGATGTCACGGAACACTATGCCTTCGGTCGGGAAGTTCGGAATGCTACGGATGCGCCGCTTGAGGTCCATCACATTCCTCTTCTACGGGCAGTGGTGTACCGATTCGCCGCAAGGCGCGGCAGGCGTGCCAGAGATGGGGCCGCCGGACAACCGGTGAGTGCGCCTCAGGGGGCCTCCTCCGGCTCCGCCTCGTCGGTCGCATCGTCCCCTGTCTCCGGCTCGGCGGGAGCTTCGGGCTCCTCGACCTCCAGCTCGTCGGCGACGTCGGGAGGTACGCCGACGGCCTCCTCTGCTTCGTCGCCCTCGGGACCGGCTTCCTCGGCCTCCGACTCCTCGACCGATGGCGGCACCTCGGCGGCCTCCGTGGGCTCAACGAGGGGCTGCGGTTCCTCCGCGGCCGGTGGCCCCTCAGCCGGCTCCGTCGGTTCAGCCGCCGCCGGAATCTCCGCCGCCTCCGGCGGTTCGGCGGGAGCTCCCGATTCCTCGGCCTCCAGAGCCGGCTCAACGGCCTCCGCCGGCTCCTCTACGGGCTCCTCTTCCTGCTCGGGGACGACGTCCCGCGGGATGTCCAGGCCGCCGGGCGGAGTCCGTTCTTCGGGCTCGGGCTCCTCGTCCTCGGCCTCGCGCTCCAGCTGCGGGGCCTCCTGCATGGCCTCCTCGACGATCTCCTCGGGGTTTTCCGCCTCTTCGAGCTGATCGCTCCGGATGACGATGCGCGGCTGTTCCTCCTCTTCGGCGATGGGTCCTTCGGTCCGCAGGCTCAGCCCGATCTTCCGGCCTTCCGGATCGACGCGGATCACGCGGACGTCCAGCACGTCGCCGACGTCCACGATCTCCTCGGGCGAGGGGATCTTCTTCTCGCTCAGCTCACTGATGTGGAGCAGGCCTTCGAGCCCATCCTCCAGTTCAACGAAGGCGCCGAAGCTGGTCAGCTTCGTCACGACGCCCCGGACGAGATCGCCGGAACGGTACCGGGAGGGGATCTCCTCCTCCCACGGGTCAGGCTCGAGCTGCTTCAGCCCGAGAGCAACCCGCCGTTTCTGCGGGTCCACCTCCAGGACGACGCACTTGATCGTGTCGCCCTTCTGGACGACCTCGGAGGGATGGGAGACCTTGCGCGTCCAGGACATGTCGCTGACGTGCAGCAGGCCGTCGATGCCCTCCTCGATCTCCACGAAGGCGCCGTAGTTGGTCAGGTTGCGCACGCGGCCCATCACTTCGGTGCCGGAAGGGTAGTTCTGCTCGACCAGCTCCCAGGGATTCTGCTCGGTCTGCTTCATCCCCAGGCTTATCTCTTCCTTCTCTTTGTTGATGCCCAGCACGACGATGTCCACCATGTCCCCGATCGAGACCAGCTCGCTGGGATGGTTGATCCGCCGGGTCCAGGACATCTCGCTGATGTGCACGAGTCCCTCGACCCCTTCCTCCAGCTTGACGAAGGCCCCGTAATTCATCAGGTTGACGACCTCGCCGGTCACCTCCGAGCCGACCGGGTACTTCTCCTCGATGTTCTCCCAGGGGCTGGGGGTCTTCTGCTTCAGGCCGAGGGCGACTTTCTCCTCCTCGATGTCCACGTTGAGGATCACCACCTCGATGAGGTCGTCGATGGCGAGCATCTCGCTGGGGTGGCTGATCCTGCCCCAGCTCATGTCGGTGATGTGGAGCAGTCCGTCGATGCCCCCCAGGTCCACGAAGCCGCCGAAGTCCACGATGTTTTTCACCTTGCCGGGGCGGATCTGGCCGACCTCCAGCCGGTCGAACAGGCGGACCTT
>JASFTU010000169.1:0-5503 GCA_050050635.1 Candidatus Brocadiaceae bacterium | reverse complement strand
GATCCGGATCGCGACCGGTTCCTGCCCTACCACCTGGATCCCCCACCGATCGAGTTCGGGCCTGACTGGGTGCTCGACCACGCGGCCAAAGGCCTGCGGCCGGCGCTGGAAGAGGTGCTGCGGCTGGTCCGGGACACGTTCGCGGGGGATGCCTGGGAGTTCCAGTGGGAGCGGGAACGTCCCGCGGCGACGTACCGAGGCATCACGGCCCTGGAGATGCTGGTCCGCAAGAGCTACGTCCGGCTCATCGTCCACGCGCCGGGCGTGACGGACTCCGCGGAGCGGCACACGTCCTCGGGATGGGGGCGCGTCGAGAAGGTCCAGGACGTCGACGAAGAGTACCGCGAGGAGCTCGCCCGGCGGCGGGACGGCGTGGAAGACGCCATCGACCGCTACCTGGAGGAACGCGTGGAGATCCCCGCGGAGGAACCGGACGAGACGCCAATTGCCGAGCCGACGAAGGGGCGCTATACCGAACGGGAACCAGAGGAAGGAGAGAACAAGATGGCAGGGAACATCGTCAGAGTGAACCGGGCGCCGGTGCTCACCCTGTGGGCGGCCGTTGTGTCCGAGACACTGGGCTACGAGACGGACGAGGCGCTGAGCCTGGGCAAGGCCGTGGCCGGCATGAACGCGCAGTCGAAGGGACGGCGTCTCGGCATCTACGGTCCCCCCAAGGCTCAACACAGAGGCGAGCCCAAGAAGGTCGGGCTGGGGGAGGACTTCTGGGTCGAGGTCTGTAGCCGGCCCGTCCCGGTGAAGAAAACCGAGGACGGCATCCGCGCCGTCGTCAAGGACAAGCCCATCGATCCGGAGAAGGTAAGAACCTACCTCGAGAAGAAGTTCGGCGACGATCTGGACGCGGTCATCGCCGCCATGAAGGAACTGGCCGAGTCCTTTGACACCGAGGATCTCGAGGAGGAAGCCTACGGGCTCTACGAGGAGTTCCGTCCGCAGATAGCGCGCGGACGGCGAGGCTGGGGACAGAAGGGCGACCTGGACCTGGACCACATCCGTTCCCTGGCCCGTACGGATTGAGCTCCGAGGTCCTCCGGCAAGACGGTCCCGTGTCGGAGGCGGGGAACCAGCACCAGCGGGGGGAGCAACGCCGTGGAGGCCAACGAGGCGCGCAACCGCACGATTTCCGCGCTGCTGCAGGCGGGGGGTCCCCTTCCCCTGGATGAGATCGAGCAGAGGACGGATGTCTCGGAAGCCGACCTCCTGCCCGTCCTGGAAGACCTGGTGCAGAACCGCGAGGCGCTCCGTGGCAGGCTGCGGCCGGACCAGCCGGGAGAGCAGTACTGCTGGTGGGCATGCTGGCAACGAGAGATCGAGCGGCGGACCGACGAAGCCAGGCAACAACTGCGCGCACTGGCCGATGCCCTCGGGCCCCGGGAGGAGAATCCCGGTATCGACAGTCCGGTCGCCGGCGCGTTTTGCGACTACGTCATCGAGCAGTACCGCCCGCCGGAAGACAAGAGGCTGCTCGTGTTCCTCCAGTGCTCGGTGCGCCGACCCTTCTCTTCCTCTCCCTCTCACTCATCCATGCGTCGGGCGATCAGAGCCGCCACCGGCTTCGGTCCGGCCGAGGACTTCCTGGACTGCCCCGTGCACGTGGTAGTGCTGGCCAGCAAGGTGGGACCCGTCCCCTACGAACTGCAGGACCTCTACCCGGCAAACGTGCGCAGCGGGGGCGTGAAGCACTTCGGGGAGGAGCACTATGCGCGGGTGAAGCCGGTTCTGGCGGACCGGATGGGGCGTTACGTCCTGAGCCACCGGGAGAGCTACGACCGGATCGCCACGTTCACCGATGGCCGCTACGCCGACGTGATGGGAGCCGCCGCCGAAGTGGCCGGGGTCGAGTTCCCCATACTCCCCGCTCCGGACGGCCCCCGGGTTCTGCGGATGGCCAGCTCCACGCCGCGCAAGTACTGGGAGAAGTACTGGATTCAGCTCTACCTGGAGATCGTGAGCTGGCTCGGTGAGGCAGAGAGGGAGCGTGCGGAAGAGCGTCTGGGCGAGCTGGACGTGGACTATGCGTAAGCCCCCGCCGGGAAACCGGCCTGTGTTCCCGGCTACTTCAGCACGCAGACGGCGCCGGGATGCCTCAGCCGGAGCGCCACGCTCTCCGAAAGGCTGAACTCGTAGTCGCCGCCCGCCGGGCCGACGAAGCCCGCCATCAGATCCTGCCCGAGGACGATCGTGGCAAACTGCGGTCCGGAGGCGACCAGCACCCCGCCCGAGGCCAGAGCGGGCGCCTTGACGATGCCCTCGGTGATGAGCGAGCGGAGATGCTCGATCTCCACCATGTTGCCCTGCTGATAGCGCCTGAAGAGCAGATTGTAGCGCCCCGGCGTCAGCGCCAGGGCATAGGGTCCGTGGCAGCCGGCCTCGTCCAGCAGCGTGACGGCCCCGATGAGATCTTCGGCGGCCGCTCCCGCCTCAGTCCACTCGCTGAGCGCCACCGACCGGACGCCGTCCGCATTCAGCAGGCCCCCGACGCCCAGCTCGTCGGAGCCGTAGAGCAGAACTTCATCCTCCCGCTTCGCGCAGGCGATGGCCGCCCGTGCGGCGCTGTCCAGGCCGAACGGTATGCCGGTCCGCTCGAAGGCGGCTATGTCGCGGATCGGGAGGGTAAACCCCTTCCGGATCGCGGCCACAGGAACCACGCCTCCCGCCGCGACTGAGGCGCCGTCCTCCGACTCCTCCGTCACAGCAGCGTCGGGACCGTCCAGTGACTTCAGCCCGGCCCCGTACGGGCCTTCGGTGTGCAGGATGCGCCGCACCGACAACTGGGTTCGGGCGGCGCCAACCACCGCCTCGTCAATCTTCTCCCACACATCGTCCCCGAAAGGCGCGTCGTCTCTGTGCAGAAAACGCTCCGTCATCTCTGTGCCCCCCTTCTGCCTTGGTGTGCCCCCATGCGCGCCCGGAACGGGCGCCTCGGGCGGGATCAGTCCGCCATGTCCCCCACGGTCGGTACGTCCCCGCCTTCCTCCTCATCCGATTCAGCGCTGCCTTCCCCCAGTTCCTCGGCCATCTCATCGACCTCGGCCTTGCCGTGTGCGATGAACCCGTCCTCGTCGGGTGCGAGTATGCTGAGCAGGCGCTGGAATTCCCCGATGTGCTCGCGCTCCTCATTGGCAATGTCGTGCAGCACTTCCTGCGCCAGGGGGTGGTCCGTGGCGTCGGCGTGCGCCTCGTACAGATGGACGGCCTCGTGTTCCGCAGCAATGTTGAGACGTATGGCCCGAATCAGTTCCTCTTTGGACAGCTTCCGGTCCGGCACGGTGCCGCTGAACGGATTGACGAATTCCGGCATCTGTCAGTCTCCTTTCACCTGGTCTGCAGTCAGTCGAACGGCGTTCAGTCGCCGCTTCACGCTTGGATCGTCTGGATGATCGCGCGGCAGAAAGCGGGCAGGTCACCGGGGAACCGGCTGGTGATCAGGTTGCCGTCCACGACCACTTCCGCATCGGAGTAGTTGGCCCCGGCCGCCTTCAAGTCGTCCCGAATGCCCTTCCAGCAGGTGGCCTTCCTGCCCTCCAGAACGCCGGCGGATATGAGAACCTGCCCGCCGTGACAGATGGCCGCCACCACTTTCCCCGCCCCGAACATCTGGCGCGTGGCGTTGACGGCGTTCTCGTCCAGCCGGACGGTTTCAGGACCCTTGCCCCCCGGCAGGACCAGCAGGTCGTACTGCCCCGCATCTACCTCGGCAAAGGACAGATCCACTTCCACCGAGTAGCCGTGCTTGCCGGCGATGGCCGAACGCTCCGGCCCGGCGACATCCACCGGGATGCCTTCTTCCCGGAGCCTGTAGAAGGGATACAGAAGTTCACTGTCCTCGAAGCCGTCGGCGGCCAGAATCAGCGCCCTCATGCTCGTGTCCCCCTTGCATGCGCTTTGCTCACCGCCCCATTGCCGCGAGCGACTCCCCGCGTGAGCCACCTTTCCCTTGTAGTGGATGGCCGCGAGCTTGTCAACGGAAACGGTTTCCTGTGCCAGCGTAAAGGACGGGATTCCTCTTGTTGCCTGCAGCGTTCAACCGAGGTCACCTGTCGGCCGTCTAGGCGGGCCCCCGTCCCTGCCCGCCGGACTACCCGGCCGAAAGGGCCGGCAGGCACCGGATCGGACCGATCCGGTTGCACATGCTCCAGGCCAACGCCATCCTGTAGCGAACGCCGACCACCGCCGCAACCGGTGAGGAGAGACGCCATGAACCTGATCGTCATCTGCACGGACACCTTCCGGGCCGACTACATGGGCTGCTATGGCAACGACTGGATGAAGACGCCATGTCTGGATCGGTTCGCCGAGGAATGCATCGTCTTCGAGAGCGCCTGGGGCGAATCGCTACCCACGATCCAGGCCAGGCGGGTGTACTTCACGGGTCGATCCCTTCTGCCGTACGACCGGGAGGAGAAGCAGCCGAAGGGGGTATACCCGGCGCTGCCGGGCTGGATGCCGATGGAGGACGACGACGTCGCCCTCGCAGAATACCTCCGGGAGCAGGGCTACTTCACCGGCTTGATCACCGACGTATGGCACTACTTCAAGCCGAACATGAACCTTCACCGGGGTTTCGACACGTGGGAGTTCATCCGCGGACAGGAGCAGGACCCCTGGCGCAGCGCGCGCGTCGGTCGGTTCGAAACACGCCGGCACGTGCCGGCCCACATGTGGGACGAGGGCGTGCATGAACGCCTGCGGCAGTACCTGGCGAACACCCGGGACTTCCACTCGGAGGAGGACTACTTCTGCGCCCGAACGTTCCGTGCGGCCGTCCGCTGGCTGGAGAAGAATGCGGACAAGAAACCGTTCTTCCTGTGGGTGGACACCTTCGACCCGCACGAACCCTTCGACTGCCCACCCGAGTACGCCGCGATATACCACGACGATTATCCCTGCGAGCGGTTCATCTTCCTCTACGGTATCCAGCAGGACAAGATACGCGAGGAGGACGTCCCCGCCATCCGGGGGCTGTACTGCGGCCTGGCCACCCTGGTCGATCGGTGGGCCGGGCACCTGCTGGATGCCGTGGAGAGGATGGAGCTCTTCGACGATACGATCATCGTATTCACCACCGATCACGGGACGGAGTTCGGAGAGCACGGCAAGGTCCAGAAGCAATCTCACCTCCTCCATCCGCCGGTGGTCCGTCTGCCCCTTCTGGTGCATCACCCGGACTCCGCCCTTGCGGGCAAGCGCGTGAAGGAACTCGTCTCCGCCGTCGACCTCATGCCCACGATGCTCAACCAGATGGGGCTGGAGGGGCCGGACCGGATGACGGGCCTGGACTTCTGGCCCACTGTGGGCGGTCGGTCCGTGCGGGAGTGCGTCGTCTCGGGCTACGGCCGGTACGGAGCGGTGCGCGCGCTGGAGTGGAACTTCATCTTCCCGACGGGCCCGGGAGCGCAGCACCCTCCGCGCCTGTACCACGTGCCGGACGATCCCGAGGAGACGCACGACGTCTCGGCCGAGCACCCGGACGCGCTCAAGC
>JASFTU010000168.1:0-5528 GCA_050050635.1 Candidatus Brocadiaceae bacterium | reverse complement strand
CCTGAGGAGGGGATGCTGCCCGCCCGGCTCGGGCCGCGACCCATCCGCCCCCGGGAGGCGGTTCATCTGGGCCGGCTCGATTTCTCTCATCGGCTCCTGGCTCCGTTCGAGGAGTGGGAGCGCCTGTTCCGCGCGGCCAGCTTTGAGGCGTACTGGTCGGTGGAGGCCGCCGCCGGCACGCGCGTGCTGGCCCGGTTCGATGACGAGGCGTCCTCGCCGGCGGTGCTGGCCCACGAGTTCGGCGGCGGCCTGGCGGTGCTGTTCGCCAGCAGCGCCGACGACGCCTGGAACGATTGGCCCCGCTCCGATGCGGGACGGGTGACCTACGTGTCGCTTGTGCACTGGCTGGTCGAATACGTGCGGCAGCGGGACCGGACGGTGAACATGCCCGGGGGCGAGAGGCTGACCTACCCGCTGAGCCCGTCCGAGTTCAGGCCGGAGGCCGTGCTGCGACACCCGGGCCAGAGCGCTCCGCAGGGCGAAACCCTTTCGGCTGCGCCCCTGGAGGACAGGGCCGGGCAGTGGTTCGTCGCCCCGACTTCGCGGCGGGCAGGCATCGGCGAACTGGTCCTCCAGGCGCTGGACGGGAGCAGGGAGCGCGTTCTCTTCGCCGTCAACGTTCCCCCGCGGGAGCGTGAGCTGGAGCGGGCTGCGCCGGCGCTGTTCCGGGACGGTCTGGATGGGCGGCTGGACCTGATCCGCTACGAGGGTGCGGCGCCGCTCGCAGCCGAGGAGCAGCCCACTGAGACGCGGCTGTGGCTGGCCCTGGTCGGTGTGCTGCTGGCGGTTCTGCTGGTGGAGAGTGCTGCGGCTTTCCTCTTCGGCAACCCTCGCGGGGGTGTCGGGAGGGGCGGGGAGGCCCGATGACTGCTTGCCTGCACACAGCCTTGCCGGGGCCGGTCATGCTCTGCGCTGCCGACGGGATGCGGCGCCGCTTCGAGTGGGCTGGCCCGCCGGGCGGCGCGGTGGCTCTGGGGGCGCTGCTTCTTGCGGCGGCCGTCCTGGTGGGGATCTGGCACCTGTACCGGCGCGAGCGTGCGGGAAAGTGGCGCTGGGCCGCATGTGCGCTCCGTGTCGGCGCGCTTGCCGTCCTGGCGGCGTTGTTGCTCAGACCGTCCGTCGCCCTCGACGTGGTACGGCTGCGGCCCGGTCGCGTCGTGGTGCTGGTGGATCGGTCGGCCAGCATGTGCCTGCGGGACGAGCAGCTCGAGACGAATCTGGCCGACCGGTGGGCCGCGGCGCTGGATCTTCCCGGCCCGGAAGGGGTGCGCAGCATGTCTCGGGGCGAGATTGCGCGGCGAATCCTGCAGCGCAACGACGCCGCGTTCCTGCGCCGTCTGGCGGCCCGGAATGCCGTGGAGCTGGTGACCTTTGGCGGGGAGACGAGCCGACTGCTCGAAGTGGAGCGGGGCGCGGAGACCATCGAACTGCCCGCGTGGACCTCGACCGACCGGAGGACCGACCTGGCGGGAGCGGTGCAGGCGGCTCTGCGGGAGGAAGAGCGTCTGGCCGCGGTCGTCGCGCTGACGGATGGTCGGGACACCGAGGGCGGTGACCTGACGGATGCGGCGCGGGACGCCGGGCGCGCGGGCGTGCCCCTCCACTTCGTGGGCACGGGAAGCCCGGAGGCGCCGCCCAATGTGGCCGTCGCGGGGGTGGTCTCGAACGACCAGGCCGTCATGGGCCAGCCCCTGCAGATGCGGGCGTTCGTGCGCTCGCGCGGCTATGCGGGCCGGCGGACCGAGCTCGTTCTGACGGCCGCGGCGGAAGAAGGGGAGCAGGCGGTGCTGCGCAGGGAAGTCACTCTCCGTGACGGACCCTCCGCGGTGGTGGACCTCACGCACAGCCCCGACCTGAGCGGCGCCGTCCGTTACAGGGCAAGGATCGAGCCGCGGGCAGGGGAGGCGCGCCCCGAAGACAACGAAGCGACCCGGGCCGTCTTCGTCACTGAGGAGCGGATCCGGGTGCTGGTCATGGCCGGAGCGCCCTCGAGGGAGTACCGCTTCCTCACCGAACTCCTCAGGCGCAGTCCCGACCTGGAGGTCGCAAGCTCCCTGTCGGGCGCCGCGCCTCCGACGCCGGAGGAGCTTGCCGAACGGGATGTCCTGCTCCTGTGCGACCCCACGCCCGGGCAGATTCGCCCGGAGTTCCAGGGGGCTCTGGCGGAGCTGGTTGACGGGGGAGATGTCGGCCTGGCGTTCCTTGCGGGGCCGGCGCACTCGGCCGAGCTGCTTCTGGACCCGGCGGCGCAGGACCTGCGGGACCTCCTGCCGATCGTCTCGGATCGCACTCGGGCCCGCGCGCTGGTGGGAGGTGGGGGCTACTTCCGGGAGCTTCTCCCTCTGCGGGCGGGGCGCGATGCCGGCCATCCCATCCTGCAGGTGGCCCCGGCCGTGGAGGTGGAGAGCTTCTGGTCGGACATGCCGGGGCTGTACTGGGTCTTCCCCGTCGATCGGCCGAAGAGAGGCGCCTCGGTGCTGCTCCGTTGCGGTGAAGACCCGCTGGTGGCGGTGCACTCGTACGGGCTGGGTCGCGTGTTCTACTGCGGTTCTCCCGAGACGTGGCGCTGGCGCCGGGAGGGGATCACCTACTACGAGCGTTTCTGGCTGGCGGCGCTCCGGTACTGCACGGCGGGGGCCGCGGCCCGAGCCGACCGGGCGAGGATACTGCTGGAACGCGCCCACTACGAGCTGGGGGAGCCCGTGCGCGTGCGGGTCCATCTCCGAGGTGACGCGGGCGGCCCCGAGGCGCTCTCCGTCAGCCTGCGCCGGGAGGGGGAGGAGGTGAGCCGGCCGAGGCTGGAGGGGACGGACGAGACCGGCTGGTATGATGGAGTGCTCTACCCGCGGCAGCCCGGGCGCTACAGCGTTGCCTGGCGCGTTCCGGAGGGCGGGGCGGTGGTCGAACCGTTCGAGGTGCGTCTGCCCGAAGCCGAGCTTGCCGACGTCCGGATGAACGGGGAGGCGATGGCCGAGGCCGCCCGGCTGAGCGGGGGACGCTACCTGCGGCCGCAGGACCTGGCAACGCTGCCCGACGCGGTGCCCGATCTGTCCCGGCAGACGGTCGAGCCCGGCCCGCTGAAACCGGCCTGGGACACTCCGCTGCTGCTGGCGTTGCTGGTGGCGATGCTGGCAGGGGAGTGGGCTCTCCGGAAGGCACTGAACCTGCTGTAGCGGGGCGCCGATGCCTCGCCTATGCATCCCTGAATCTTGCCCAGTTGCGCGAGCGCATCGCTGCTGGTGACCAGTATGAACTCCCAGGGCTGGCGGTTGTAGCCCGACGGCGCGCGCCGGCCGGCGTCGAGTGTCCGCAGCAGGTCGCGCTCCGGGACGTCGCACGGCTCGAATGATCGAACGCTGGCTCGTCGGGCAATCACGTCGAAGAATTCCATCGCGTTCCTCCCTTCCTCAGCGGCCGTGCCGGTTCAGCCGCGGGGGTCGTGGGGATAGAACACCCGGACCAGGGTCAGCCCCTTTGCCTGCGCGGTGGGCCCGGCGGCACGCCTGTCACGTGCCTCCAGCGCCCTCCGGAAGTCCTCGGGACCGATCTTGCCGCGGCCCACCTCGAGGAGTGTCCCGACGATGATCCGCACCATGTGGTAGAGGAAGCCGTCGCCCTCGATCATGTAGTGCACCTCATCGCCCTCCTCGACCAGCTCGCTGCGCATGATGCGTCGGACGGCGGTGGCGGCATCACCGTGCTCGCTGGCGAAGCTGCTGAAGTCGTGCTCACCTCGCAGGATGGCAGCACACTCCCGCATGGGGTCCAGCTCCAGGGGCCGCCACTCGCGCAGGACGAACCGGTCGCGCAGCGGCCTGGGCGCGGCCGACAGCAGAAGGCGATAACGGTACAGCTTGGAGGCCGCCGACCTCTGGGCGTCGAAATCGGGGTTGGCCTCTCGACAGTCCAGCACCGAGACGTCGTGCGGGAGCCAGTAGTTCAGGGCAGGGCGGAAGCGCCGGGGCGGCAGGTCGGACTCCGTGTCGAAGTGGGCGACCTGCCCCTCCGCGTGCACGCCGGAGTCCGTTCGGCTGGCCCCGACCACGGCGGTGCGCTCCCCGGTCGTCTGGCGGACCGCATCTTCCACGGCGCCCTGGACGGTCCGGCCCTCGGCCTGCACCTGCCAGCCGAAAAAGTCCGTTCCGTCGTACTCCAGGGTGATTATCAGCCTGCGCATGGCATGCCCGATCGGGACCGCGGGAACCGGATTATCGAGTCTGGAATCTACAGAAAGCCGTCTGCGGCGTCAAGACGGGCGCCGGCGGGGCCATCTGTTTGCAGGGCCGGATGGCCGCTTCTATAATGCCGCTGTCACGAGGCGGGGAACGTGTCCGCGTTGCCCCGTCCCTCCCAGGCCGGGGTAGGATCCCATGCGCTGGTCGGCGACGTTCATCCCAACGCTGCGCGAGAGCCCTGCGGACGCCGTCGCCCGGAGCCACAAGCTGATGATCCGCGCGGGGATGGTGCGCAAAGCCGGCAGCGGGGCCTACACGTACCTGCCCCTGGGCGCCCGGGCGCTGAACAAGGTGGTCGCCCTCGTCCGCGAGGAGATGGACCGCGCGGGCGCCGTCGAAGTGCTGATGCCGGCCCTCTGGCCCGTCGACCTGCTGCGTGAGAGCGGACGTCTCCAGGTCTTCGGGGAGGATCTGGTGACCTTCACCGACAGGCACGGGCGCCCGCACGTCCTGGCGCCCACCCACGAGGAGGTCGCAACGGCGCTGGTGCGCGACGAAGTGCACAGCTACCGCCGGTTGCCCCTCACCCTCTACCAGATACAGACCAAGTTCCGGGACGAGGTGCGCCCCCGGTTCGGTATCCTCCGCACCCGCGAGTTCCTGATGAAGGACGCCTACAGCTTCAGCCTGGACGAGGCGGGGCTGGAGGAGTGCCACGAGGCCATGCTTCGGGCCTACGGTCGCATCCTGACCCGGTGCGGGCTGGACTACGTCGTGGTCGAGGCGGAGAGCGGCGCCATGGGCGGCTCCTCCTCTCGCGAGTTCATCGTGCCCTGCTCCCTGGGAGCGGCCCGTTACGTGCAGTGCGGCGCCTGCGGACACGCCGCGAACGTGGAGTGCGCCGAACTGCCTCCCCCCGAGCAGGCGTCTCCCCCGGAGGACGGTCCGGAGCTGCGCCGCGTGGCGACCCCCGGCCGAACCACGATAGACGCAGTGAGCGAGTTCCTGGGACGCCTTCCGGCTCAGATGATCAAGACGCTCCTGTACCTGGCCGACGGCGAGCCCGTCGCGGCGCTCGTGCGCGGCGACCATGACGTGAACGAAGACAAGCTCCGGCGGGTGCTCGGGACGGAGTCGCTGGCTCTGGCCGACCGCGCAACCATCGAGCGAGTGACGGGTGCCCCCGTGGGATTCGCCGGTCCGGTGGGGCTGGAGGACGTTCCACTCCTCGTCGATCGCTGGGTGGCGACCGTCCGGGACGGCGTGACGGGCGCGAACGAAGCCGACGCGCACCTGACCGGCGTCCTCCCGGGTCGGGACTTCCCCCTCGAGCAGACGGCCGACATCCGGTTC
>JASFTU010000167.1:0-5548 GCA_050050635.1 Candidatus Brocadiaceae bacterium | reverse complement strand
CTGCCGGAGGAGCAGGACGAGGAGCAACGCCATGCCGTCTGCTGGAACGGCCATCTGTATCCCGTCTCGTCGGTCGGGGCCGAGGCGAACCTGGAGCGGGACGTGCGCGCATTGCTTCCTCGCGAACCGGCCACGGCCGCCGGGGCACAGGAGGATCCCATCGTGCGCCTGGGATTCTGGGGCGGACAGGAGGAAGCCACGGCCGTATGCCATGACAGGCTGGGCCGCCTGAAGTGCTGCCTGCTCTTGCGACTCGGGAAGGGAAAGCTGGCGACGGAGGTGTGGCGCAAGTGGAGCGAAGAGCGGGTGTTCGCCGGGGAGATAGATGAACGCGACATCTACGCCGCCCTCGCCGCCGAGTGGGCATGGTCGCTGTCCGGCCGAACACTGTGCGCTCACATGAGGGGGGACGACGAGACGGCGCTTCTGGCGGGGCGCGCGTTGCTGGAAGCACGCCCGGCGATCATGCGCGAGGCAAACCGGCAGGGGAGGTTCGCCCCCGCACTGATGCAGTTCCTCTGGCAACTGAATGACCTGGTGCGGGACCAGGAGCGGCGTGCCCACGAAGCCGAGGGGGAACCCATCGAGGAGATGGCCGGCGATGCCGAAGAGCGCGTGCACGCCCTGATCGATAGGCTGGACGAGGTCTACGTCCGGCGCCGCGACCTGCGGAAGCCCATGCCGTGGGCGGAGTCCCCCATCGTGAATGCCCTCGTGGCCGAGGGCGCCCCCGCCGTGGAGCCGCTTCTGGAATGCCTGGAACACGACGACCGGCTGACCCGAAGCGTCCAGGCCAACCTGCTCACCGGTCCGTGGGACCGCACCGTCGTCGGCGTGCAGGATGCCGCATGCCACGCGCTCTGCCGCATCCTGGGTGCGGAGTTCTACTTCCAGGACTACCCCAGACGCAGCCTGACCCGGCAAGACCCCAGGACGCGGCGCTGGGTCACCACCTCAATCCGCGACTTCCTCCGCCGACAGCCCGTCCATCCGTCGGACCCGCCACGGGCTCCGGGAAGTCCGGTCACGCCCGACCCGGGCGCCGGCCGGAGCGGTCGCTCCACCAGTGCGGCTCCCCGTTGATGAGTCGCCCACGGTCGGTGCAGCGCGGCATCCTTTGGCAACGGCTTCCGGGGAACCTATAATGGGGGCGTCCGGCTTCGGACTTCGCATCGAGTGGAGGGAGGCACGCTGAACGGCATGAGGAGCAAGCTGACGGTGGTTGCGGCACTCCTGACGGCAGCTCTGGCCGCCGGCTGCGGCGTGCGTTCCACGTTCACCATCCGCGGCAGCGGCACCTTCGGTGCTACCCCGGACGGGCCCTCCGCCGTGCTGCGGGTAACGGCGGAGGAAGAGGCCGTTTCCCGCTCCGGCGAGGTAACCTGGGGCAAGATCCACACCCCCAACGTGCAGGAAGGCTTTGCCGAACGACTCGCCTACGTGGCGGCGCAGGAAGCCGCGATAGACGTGTTGCCCCAGTCGGAGGTCAACCACCGGCTCAGGGCGGCCGGGGCGGAGCCCACACTCCAGCCCGACGAGCAGGAGCTGCACGAGTACACGCGAGTGCTGGACGTGGGATCCTATCTGACCGCACACATCAAGCGCTCGACGCTGCAGTACCGCTTCTTCTGGTCCTGGGCACTGGTCGAGTTCGAGGTGGCCTGTCACCGGGCGGATGGTGGCAGCAGCCCTGTCTGGCAGGTGGAGGTCTGCCGTCAGGGACGCTTCGCCAGCGACCGGGAGGTGACCACAGAGGCGCTACGAGAGACGTTCCAGTGGCTCCGCGAGGGGATGACGCCGCAGGGCGCGCAATCCTGTCCGAAATGATTGTGCTCGGAATCGAAACCAGTGGGAGCATCGGCAGCGTCGCCCTGTGCGACGAAGAGGAACCGCTTGCCTCCTACACCTTCCCGGAGGGGGCGCGGCACGCTCGTGACATCATGCCCGCCGTGGACCGTCTGATCCGTGAGGCCGAAACGCCCAAAGGCGAGGTGGACGCCGTGGCGGTCAGCGAAGGCCCGGGCTCCTTCACCGGCCTGAGGGTCGGGGTGACCTGCGCGAAGGCCCTGGCGTGGGCCCTGGGCTGGAAGTGCGTCGGCGTCTGCTCGCTGGAGGTGATGGTGCAGAACGTCGCGCGGGACGAGTGCGGCGGAGGCTGCGTCGTCTGCCCCGTGCTGGATGCCCGGCGCGATCGCGTCTATGGGGCAGTCTTCCGGTGGGACGACGGCTGGCGCGACACGACGGGGGTGCTGTGCGTGCGGCCGCAGGCGCTGCGCGAGATGCTGCCGGAGGGCGCGTTCGTGTTCGGCAGTGGAGTGGGCGCGTGGCGCGAAGTGTTCGCCGACGGGCGGTTCCGCGTCGGCGAGGAACGGCTCCAGGTCGGTCGTGCCGAGCAGGTGGCCCGACTCGGCGCCGAAGGCGTGCGGGCCGGCCGGGACGTTGATCCGGTGCAGCTCATGCCCAGATACTACCGAGTGACCTCCCCCGAGGAGAAGCTTGCCCGGGAGGAGGCGGACGGCTGAGAACCAACACCTCTTGCGGGAGCCATGCCCGATGGAAAAGGTTCAGATAGGGAAGATCCTCTGCGGGATCGACTTCTCCGAATCATCACAGCATGCGCTTCAGTATGCCCTGGATCTGGCCCGGCGCTACGAGGCCGACCTGGCACTGCTGCACGTGGTGGAGTTGCCCTTCCTGCCGTCGTATTCAATGTCCGGCGTTCCGGACCTGAGCATGCCGGTGGATCAGCTCGAGCAGAACGCGCGCGAGCGGCTGGAGGAGCGCGTGGGGCAGTGCCGGCAGGAGTACGAGCAGGTGGACGGCGACCTGCGCACGGGTGCACCGTTCGTGGAGCTCATCGACTACGCACAGGAGGTCGGAGCGGACCTGATCGTGCTCGGCACGCACGGACGTTCGGCGCTGAAGGAGCTGCTGATCGGCAGCGTGGCCGAGAAAGTCGTGCGCAAAGCGGACTGCCCCGTCCTTACCGTGAAGCACCCCAGCCACACGTTCGAGAAGCCCTGAGGCGGCGACGCGCAACCCGTCGCCCTCCCGGCCGGAGGCGGAAAAGAAGAACGCCGACGCGTCCCTCCGCACGTCGGCGCTTCCGCTTGTGCTGCTATCTATGTCGGTCCAGTCAGGATCCGACCTTCACCACGTTGACGGCGCGGGGACCTTTGGGTCCCTGCTCCACGTCGAACTCGACGGCCTCATTTTCTGAGAGCGTCTTGAAGCCGACTCCCTCGATCGCGCTGTGATGCACGAACACGTCCTGGCCACCGTCCTCACGCGTGATGAAGCCGTAGCCTTTTCTGTCGCTGAACCACTTGACTTTGCCTCTAACCATCTTGCGTAACCTCGCAAACGATGCTTACCGTACGCGACGCGCTGTGTCGCACGTCCTGAGTAACGCTCCTCCCACGGCGCAACAGCGGCCACGAGACGGCGTGCCGGCTTCCCCCGCACTTTGAGCGGAACACGTCGTAGAGTAGATTCCACGCCGAAGGGGGAGGGAACCCACAGGGTGTGAAAAGCTACCTGCGCCCGTTCCAGGCCGAATGGGAAACCCACGTCACAGCATGCTTCCCCCGGCTCTCATCACTGCGGTGCAAACCGATTCGCTCTACACAGGCCACGTAAAAGCGCCAAAGAGCGTATCCTACGCCCGCGTATTATAGGCGAGCAAACCGCCCGCTGCAAGCAAAATCTTGCCCCATGCCCCAAAGTCACATCAACGCAACAGGCGCTCTGAATGGAGCCACGGGGCCCCCTCAGGCGAAGCCCGCTCGTTCGATGATCTCCGGCACCAGGTGGTCCCAGCCCAGCGGCATGATGTGCACGCCCTGGCAGAGGTCCTTGACGCTCTCGATCGTCTCCACGGCGACTTCGACGGCCGTCTCACCGGACCTGGTCTTCTTCTTGTCCGCCGACAGCCGCTCTATCAGGTGCTCGGGCACCTCCACGCCGCTGACGTTCTTGTTCATGAACCGCGCCATGCCGGCCGACTTCAGCAGCACCAGCCCGGCCAGGACCGGCACGCCGAACCCCCGGACGCGCTCCATGAACTCCGCGAACTGGTCCACGTCATAGACCGCCTGCGTCTGGAAGAACCGGGCGCCCGCCTCGATCTTCTTCCGCATCCGGATGATCTGCGGTTCTACCGGGTCGGCGGCGGGAGTCACTACGGCTCCGGGGAAGAATTCGGGCGCACCGTCCAGTTCGTTGCCCGCCATGTCGTGCCCATCGCACAGCGCGCCGACGCACTGCAGCAGTCCGACGGCCTCCAGGTCGAACACCGGCTTGGAGTCCGGATGGTCGCCCAGCACGTTGTGGTCGCCGGTGAGGCACAGGACGTTACGGATGCCGAACTTGTAGGCGCTCAGCAGGTCCGACTGCAGGGCGAGCCGGTTCCGGTCGCGGCAAACGACCTGGTAGATGGGCTCCAGGTCCCTCTGGACCAGCAGCGCGCAGGTGGCCAGGCCGCCGAACCGCATGACGGCGCTCTGGATGTCGGTGACGTTGATGGCGACGACCTTACCGCGCAGGTGCTCGGCGTCCTCCAGGCACTTCTCCACGTTCGTCCCTTTGGGCGGGCCAATCTCACCGGTGACTACGAAGTCGCCTCTTCCCAGGGCAGCCGAAAGGTCAGTCATCTTCGGTTTCCTCCGCTGCAGGCACGTCAAACGCCCAGAAGCGGCTGGTCATCACGTCGTAGGAGGGCAGGTAGTTCCCGTGCTTCTTGGGCGGCACGATCCGCTCCATCTGGTCCAGTTCCTCGAGGTCCTTCAGGCGCTGGTAGATGTCGTGCCAGCCGCAGTCCCGCTGGCGGTCCACCTCACACTTCCCGTCGGGGGTGGTTCCGCCGCAGGGGCCGTTGACCATACCTTTGGAACAGGTGGTGATCGGGCAGATGCCGCCGGTGTAATCCAGGAGGCAGTCGCCGCACTCCGCGCACCGCTCCCCGCCCGGCCACGTGCCGCGTGAGCCGCCCATGTTGACCGTGTTGCAGGCCGGCCGGACCCGTCTGAGCACAGAATCCGCGACACACTGCACGCCGACACCACAGGTGACCACCAGCACACAGTCGCTTGCCATGATCGTCTCGGCGAACGGCCGGAGCCTCGAGCGCACGAGCGACTTGTCGCAGAGGAAGTCCACCGTGGTGCAGCCTGAGACGGCCTTTCCGCCGTCCTCCAGCAGCTCCTGCACGGCAGGCAGGTGCTCGGAGCCCCCGGTCTCGCACGCGCTGGCGCAGCCGTTGCATCCCAGCAGGAATACCCTGGCGTCCCCCTCCAGCGACCCCAGAATCTCGTCTTCGGGCTTCAGTTCAGTGACAAGCATAAAGGCTCCTCCCTCACTGCGCGACAAGCCGCGCCTGCAGTTCGGCGATCTCCTCCCGTGCCATCTTCACGAGGGCGGGCAATTCCTGCCGACAGCGCTCCGAGAGGCCGATGCCCGGCTCCACCACGTCCGGCTCCATGCCCAGCACCCGCACTTCATCGAAGGCATTGCCCAGAAGCGCCTCGTAGCGGACCAGGTGGAACAGGCT
>JASFTU010000166.1:0-5562 GCA_050050635.1 Candidatus Brocadiaceae bacterium | reverse complement strand
AGCGCCGGTGGCCGGCGCGCTTGAGTTGGCCGACCGGAAGTGGTATGATTCGTCCCTTTGTCGGGGTTCCCGGGTTACGCGAAATCCCTCCCCGGAGCACGCAACCTTTCACGTCCTGAAGAGGCCGTGGCGCTATGTCAGGCCGCATAACAAAGTGGGTGGTGTTCGTCATACTGCCCCTCCTGTTGGCGCTCTACGCGAGCTATCCGCCCGCCGGGGTGGCCGTGAGAAAGGAGCGTCTGGTCAAGAAGGAGGCGGCCGATGCCGATGAGGCCGCCCGGGAAGGCGTCGAGCCGGGGGAGGAATACGTCGTCGAGCGCGAGACTCTGGAGAAGCACTGGCTGCCCCTGGCGCTCGGCCGACGCGACGCCGCGACCCGTATCGCCGAGCGGCGCGACGACGGCAGCTTCGTTGAGGAGCAGACCGTCACCGTCCGGGGGCGCATCAAGCTGGGGCTCGACCTGGCGGGGGGCACTGAGCTGCTCTATCAGCTCAAGCCCGAAGAGGGCGAGGGCATCACCGGCGGCATCAGCAACACGATTGACATCCTGAAGAAGCGCATCGACCCGGGCAACGTCAAGGAGTACCGGATCCAGGCGCTGGAACGGGATCGCATCCTCATCCAGGTTCCGCAGGCGACCAGCGCTGAGGTGGAGCAACTGAAGCGGCGCCTGGAGAAGATGGGCAAACTCGAGTTCAAGATCGCCATCCCGCCCAACAGCGACAAAACCAAATTCCAGCAGTGGTACGCCGAGGCAAAGGAGGGCCGGGTCCCCGAGGGCTACGCCAGGATGTACGTGGAGGGCGACGAGACCGGGGAGTTCTACCTGGTGGAGAAAGGGGAACCCCAGATCACCGGCCGGTACCTGGCGAGGGTGTATCCCCAGTTCGACCAGTTCGGCAGCCCGGCGGTTGGCTTCGAGTTCGACGCCATCGGGTCCCGGAGGTTCGCCCGGATCACCGAGAACAACATCGGCATGTGTCTGGCTATCATCCTGGATGGGGTCCTGAAGAGCGCTCCCGTCGTCGAGGAGAGGATCTCCACCTCGGGCATCATACGGGGCCAGTTCACCCAGCAGGAAGTCAACGACATGGTGAACGTGCTGCAGGCCGGCAGCCTGCCGATGGACATCCAGCTCCTGCAGGAGAGCACGGTCGGGCCACAGCTGGGCCGGGACTCTATCCGGCGAGGCCTGTGGGCACTGGCCGTGGCCGGACTGCTGGTGGTGGCGTTCATCGGCATGTACTACATGGTCTGCGGCCTGGTGGCGGACGGCGCACTGCTGATGAACCTGGTGCTGCTGGTGGGTATCCTCTGCGTGCTCGGAGCGGCGCTGACCCTGCCCGGAATGGCGGGCATCCTGTTGACCATCGGGATGGCCGTGGATGCCAACGTTCTGATCTTCGAGCGCATACGGGAGGAGTCCGAGGCCGGCAAGGGCCCGCGCATTGCGCTTCGTAATGGCTACGACCGGGCGTTCACCACCATCGTGGACGCCAACGTGACGACCTTGCTGACCGCGATCATCCTGTACCTTGTCGGCACGGGCCCGATCCGGGGGTTCGCCGTGACGCTCTCCTTCGGCATCCTGCTCAGCATGTTTACGGCGCTCGTGGTGACCAGGCTGGCCTTCGAGACCATGATGGACAAGGGGTGGATCGAGGAGTTCCGCATGTTCTCCCTCGTCCGCAAGCCTTCCATCGAGTTCTCCCGGATCCGTCGCCCCGCCTACCTCATCTCCGCCGTGGTGGTCGTTGCGGGGATGGTGGCGTTCGGCATGCGCGGCTCGACCCTCTACGACATCGACTTCACCGGTGGGTCGCTGGTTTACGTATCGCTGGCCGAACCCACGCCCGTGGCCGAAGTCCGCTCCCGGCTGGGCGAGAGCGGCTTCCCGGACGCGGAGGTGCAGGCGTTCCGCACGCCGGGCCGTACGGAGGGAGGCGCCACCGACTTCGGCGTCCGGTTCAAGGGCGCCGGCGTGGCGAGGGTGCGTGAGAAGGTTAAACCTGAAATCGAGCGTGGGCTTCGGAAAGCCGGGCTCCTTGGGCCCAATGACCGGGTGGAGGTGTCCGCCGACGGACGCGCCGTGGAGCTGAAGCTGCAGAACGGGGCGCGTGAGGAGGACCTTCGCAGTGCGCTCGCCGACGGAGACCCGTACGAGCTCGACGAGATCGGCACCATCGTTCCGACGGAAGCGGAAGCCTCGTTCCGGCAGGTGACCGTGCGCCTCCACAACATCCCGGCTCTGGCCGAACAACGGGAGGTGTGGAGCCGCGCGATCACGGCCCTGAGCTGGGCCGGCCTGGAGACCCGGGATGCGGCCATCCAGAAGTGCGGGCCGCCGGAACAAGGCGACGGCCTGGAACTGGTGCTGGACAACCCCATCGCGCGAGACCTGCTGTCGGCCGAGATGGTGCGCCGGGGGTTCCCGGACCTGCGGGTGGCGGAAGGCCGGGCGGAAGACACTCGGTTCGTCCTGCGGGGAGACTCGGAGGCCCTGGCTCGCTTCCGGAGGGAGTTCCCCGCGGGGGCCCAACTGCGGGGCGTGCCGGCCGTGCACATCGACGACTACACGATCACCGCCGAACTCGTCAAGGAGTTCTCCGAACCCGACATCCGCGTGCTGTTCGAGAAGCAGGATCTGCCGGACGTGTACGTGGTGCCGCTGGATTTGGCGGCCCGCTCCTGGCGACTGAACCTGAGCTACGAGCCCATCCGCGAGAGGTTGCGCACGGCCTTCGCAGACCTGGCGCAGCGGTCGGGCGGGGTGACCTTCACCGAGGTCTCCCGCGAAGGAGATCAGCGGATCGTGGAGATGCGCCTGGCCGAACCCATGGCGTTCGCCGACGTTCGCCATCACATCCGGGCTTCGGGGCTCGGGCCGTATGCGGAAGGCATCATAGTGGACGAGGAGGACTACGGGCTTGAGACGGAAGTCTCGGAACTGCGGCTGGCCCTGCCGGAGGGGAAGGCAGACGAAATCGCGGCACGGATCGGCGACTCGTTCGGCGAAGCGCAGGTAGTGCAGAAGATCGTGAGCATCGGCGCCGTGGTGGCCGAGGAGCTGCAGGGCAGGGCGCTGCTGGCGGTGATCTTCGCTTCGGTCATCATCGTTCTGTACGTGGCGGCGCGGTTCCACGCGTTGCGCTTCGGCGTGGCCGCGGTGATCGCGCTGGTCCATGACGTGCTCATCACGGCAGGCCTGATAGCGCTGGCCGACTGGAGCGGCGTCCTGGGGGACGTGAAGATCAACCTGGCCATGCTGGCGGCGTTCCTCACGATACTCGGCTACAGCCTGAACGACACGATCGTGGTGTTCGACCGCATCCGGGAGAACATGGGCATCCTGGGGCGGGACCGCGTCAGCCCGGACCTGGTCAACATGAGCATCAACCAGACGCTCAGCCGGACGGTGCTCACCTCCATGACCACCCTCATGGTCGTGGTGGTCCTCTACGCCCTGGGTGGGCCCGTTCTCCGCGGCCTGGCACTCACGTTGATCTTCGGTGTGATCGTCGGCACGTACTCCAGTATGTTCATTGCCAGTCCGGTGCTGCTCGACTGGTCGCACCTGGCCCGCGCTGTCTCCGCATTCTTCCGCAGCCTCTTCTTCCTCATCCGGCTTCCCTTCCGGTTCATCGGCATGGCCTTCGGGGGCAGCCGCTGAACCGGCAGTTACCCAGAGCGGGGGGCGTCGTGAACCGACACGGACGCGCGGTCATCTTCGACATGGACGGCGTACTCGTCGATACAGCGCGGGCGCACTTCGAGAGCTGGCAGGTCATTGCCAGGGAGTACGGCACGGAGATCACCTGGGAGGCGTTCCACCGCACCTTCGGCCGGCCGAACCACCAGATCATACCTGAACTGCTGGGTCGCCCCGTGTCGCCTGAGGAGCTGCGGCGCATCGACCGCCGGAAGGAGGAGGCGTTCCGGAAGATCGTCCGGGATTCCATCCAGCCCTTGCCCGGTGTGGTGGAACTGATCCGTGGCCTGCACGGAGCGGGTTTCAGGCTCGGCCTGGGGTCCTCGGGCCCGCCCGAGAACATCCGCGCCATACTGAAGGCGCTCGAGGTGGAGCCCTTCTTCGAGGCGGTCGTCAGCGGGCACGACGTGGAGCGGGGCAAGCCCGCCCCGGACGTGTTCCTCATGGTCGCCGAGCGACTGGGTGTCGAACCCGAGGCGTGCCTGGTCGTCGAGGACGTGCCGGCCGGAGTGGAAGCGGCTCACGCCGCGGGAATGAAGTGCACGGCGGTGACGACCACCCACGGAGCCGCCTCGCTCGAGGCAGCAGAGGTCGTCCTGGAGGACCTGGCCGGCTTCGCGCCGGCGGACGCCGCGGCGCTTGTTGACGCGGACCGAACGGCGCCGCAGTAGAGCGCTGAGGCGGCCTTACTCCCCCGTACCCCCCGCGCTGGCGGGCACTTCCCGATAGACGCCCAGCGCCCGGTAGTGCTCGTAGCGCTGCTCCAGGAGCTGATCGACCGGGACCTGCACGAGCTCCTCGAGGGCGTCCGTGAGGTAGCGCTCCAGCTCCCTGGCGGTCCTCTGGGGGTCGCGGTGAGCGCCGCCCAGCGGTTCGGGGATGATGGTGTCGATGACCCCCGCCTCCAGGAGATCGCCTGCCGTCAGGCGCATGGTCTCGGCGGCCTCGGACGCCTTGTCGCCGTCCTTCCACAATATGGCGGCACAGCCCTCCGGAGAGATGACGCTGTAGTAGGCGTTCTCCAGCATGGCAAAGCGATCCCCGACGCCGATCCCGAGCGCGCCCCCGCTGCAACCCTCGCCCGTGATGGCTATGACGATGGGGACCCTCAGGCCGGCCATCATGAACAGGTTCTCGGCGATGGCCATGGCCTGGCCGCGTTCCTCGGCACCGATGCTGGGTGCCGCGCCGGGAGTGTCTATCAGGCTGACCACGGGCAGGCCGAACTTCTCGGCCAGGTGCATCTTGTGCAGAGCCTTGCGGTATCCCTCCGGGCGGGGCATCCCGAAGTTGGCCCGCATCTTCTCCTGGGTCTCCCGTCCCTTCTGGTTGGCGACGACGAGCACCTTGTGCTCATCCAGCCTGCCGAGGAAGGTCAGGACGGCCCGGTCGTCCCCGAACCGCCGGTCCCCGTGCAGCTCCATCAGGTCGGTGAAGATCATCTCCACATAGTCCGTGGGGTGGGGCCTTTTGGGATGGCGTGCCAGGCGGACCCGCTGGTAGGCGGTCAGGTTGCCGAACGTCTCCTCCAGCAGGCGGTCTCGCTCGTGTTCCAGCTTCTCGATCTCTGCGCTCAGGTCCTCGTGCTCGGAGGCGGCGCGCTCGCTGAACTCCTTGATCCGCCGTTCGACTTCGAGGATCGGCTGCTCGAACTCGTAGGCGAAACCGTCCTGGTTGGCATTGCGCGGCATCTGGTGACGTCCGCAAGGGTCCTGCTCGAGGGTGCGCCCATTGTAGCCGCCGGCCATTTTTGAATCAAGAAGGAAGGCGGAGTATAATCCCTCGATCGTCGCCTGCCATCGCCGGGAGAATGACGGGTTGAGCTTCGACCAGCAGGATCGGCGCTTCATGC
>JASFTU010000165.1:0-5576 GCA_050050635.1 Candidatus Brocadiaceae bacterium | reverse complement strand
GTGCATTGTCTTCCTGGCCGCGTCCATCTTCGACTACCGCTACCTGGCCGGGGCGAGCTTCCCGCTCTACCTGGTCGGCCTGGTTGCACTTGCCGGCCTCTGGACTCCGCTCGGGATCACGGTCAACAACGCGCGCCGGTGGTACTACTTCGGGCTCTTCCAGGTCCAGCCCTCCGAGCCGATGAAGCTCATCCTGGTTGTGGCGCTGGCCGACTACTTCCGGCTGCGACCCCGGTGGGACCGACTCCGCGACCTGATCCCCGCGGTCGTGATGACAGGAGCCCCGATGCTGTTGATCGTTCTGCAGCCGGACTTCGGCACGGCGCTGATGCTTGTGCCGATCTTCTTCGGCGTGGCCTACCTGGGCGGGGTTCGGTTGCGCAACCTTGCTCTGCTCGTGTGCGCGGGATGCGCTCTGCTGGCCGGTGCGTGGTTCACGCCGGGCGCGGTGAAGCCTTACCAGAAGGAGAGGGTGGTCACGTTCTTGAACCCGGGCGCCGATCCGGAGTCGAGCGCCGCCTACAATGCGGAGCAGGCGATGCTGGCGATCGGTGCCGGCGGCCGAGCGGGGCAGGGCTGGGGAAGGGGAGTGCTGAACCGACTGGGGCGTGTGCCGGAACGTCACACGGACTTCATATTCCCCGTGATAGCGGAGGAGTGGGGCTTCGTGCGCACCGCTCCCGTGGTGTTCCTCTATCTGCTCATGATAGCGCTGCTGGCCTACCTCACGGCGCAAACGGAGGGGCCGTTCGGGCGCCTGATCGTCGGGGGGACGTTGTGCCTGTTCGGGGTGCAGGCACTGCTCCACATGGCCATTTCGCTGCGACTGGCCCCCATTACGGGCCTGACCCTTCCGCTGGCCAGCTATGGTGGTTCCTCCCTGGTGACCACGTATGCTGCGTTCGGGCTGGTCGCCAGCGTCCGCATGCACAGGAGCATGCTGTTCGGCGGAGGGTGAGTGGCTCGACAGCGGTTGCAGGCGTTCTCCCCCGGCTTTAGAATGCCTTTTCCGGCGCGCGTGGGCGCCCGCTTTCCCTTTCCCCCCGTGGAGACGGAGTATGTTGCAGCGCGTGTTCCTGCCTCAGCTTGGCCAGACGATGGAGGAGGGCACCATCGAGAGATGGCACAAGCAGGAGGGCGATGCCGTCGAGAAGGGCGAAGTGCTTTACGAGCTGACCACCGACAAGGCAACCCTCGAGGTCGAGTCCTTTGCGTCGGGGGTCCTGCGCAAGGTCCTTGTGCCGGAAGGCCAGACGGTCGCGGTCAACGAGCTGATCGCAGTGATCGGGGACCCCGACGAGGAGATTCCCGAGGAGCTTCTCCGGCGGCCTGAGGAGGCCCCGGGAGCCGTCGAAGCTCCGGAGGTCGAACCGGGGGCCCCCGTGCGCGCGACTGCCGAGGTCGCTGCGCCGGCAGGCAAGCCGATCGCCTCCCCGCGCGCACGAAAGATCGCGCGCGAACAGAAGGTGCCGCTCGAGGCAGTTCAGGGCACGGGTCCGGGGGGACGTATCATCGAGCGCGACGTGCTGGCCTACGCGGAGCAGACACGGGGCCTACGGTTCACCCCCGCGGCTCGGGAGCTTGCCTTCCAGCAGGGGGTGGACCTGCGGGCGGTGGCTCAGCGGGCGGGAGACCGGAGAGTGCGGGTGGAGGACGTGCAGGAAGCTCCCCGGGCGGCCGCCCCCGGGCGAGGGCGTGAAGGTGAGCGAGTTCCCCTCTCGCCCATGCGGCGCACCATCGCCGAACGAATGAGCGAGTCCCAGCGGGCAGCGCCCCATTTCTACCTGGTGGGCGAAGTGGAGATGGACGCTGCGGTGGAGTTACTGAGGGAACTGAACGAGGCGACGGAGCAAAAGGTAACCGTCACCACCCTCCTGGTGAAGGCCGTGGGACTGGCTCTGGCCGAGCATCCGCAGGTGAACGCCAGGTTCGGTGGCGACGCCATCCTGCTGAACGATGCGTGCAACGTCGGCGTTGCCGTCGCGGTGGAGGACGGCCTCTTCGTGCCTGTCATCCGCGACGCGGAACGGAAGGGGCTGGCGCAGATCGCCTCCGAACTGCGGGGCCTGGCCGAGGCCGCGCGGGAAGGCAGGCTGCGGCCCGATCAGTACGAGGGGGGCTCCATCACTCTGAGCAACCTCGGCATGTACGGCATCGATAGCTTCCAGGCGATCATCAACCCGCCCGAAAGCTGCATCATCGGGATCGGTGCCATCAAGGAACAGCCCGTCGCGCGGAACGGGGGCCTGGCGGTGAGCCGGATGATGAAGGTTTCCATCAGTGCCGACCACCGGGTGGTGAATGGCGCCGAGGTGGCGGAATTCTTCGGCACGCTCAGCGAACTGCTTGAGGAGCCGGAGCGGCTCAGAGGATGACCTTGTTGAGGGAGTACTCAATGATCCCCTCGGCACCCGCGCGCTTCAGCTTGGGGATCAGGCTGCGGGCCACCTTCTCATCCAGGACGGTTTCGACGGCGTAGCCGGACTCGTCGGCCAGGTTGTTCACCGTGGGGTTCCTGAGGGCCGGCAGGAGGGAGAGCACTTTCTGGAGGCAGCCGTCGGGGACGTTCATCTTCAGGCCGACCTTGCTCTCTCCCAGGACGGCGCCCTGGAGCAGCATCGCCAGGTTCTCGATCTTGGTCTTCTTCGCCGGTTCTTCCCAGGCGGCGTGGGAGGCGACCAGCACGGTTGTGCTTTCCATGACCGTCTCCACTATCCGGAGCCGGTTGGCCCGCAGACTGGCCCCCGTCTCGGTAAGCTCCACTATCGCGTCCACCAGGTCGGGAACCTTCGTTTCGGTGGCGCCGTGGCTGAACTCGACTTCGGCTTCCACACCCCGCTCCCGCAGGAACTGCCGGGTGACATTTACCAGCTCTGTGCTGATGGATCGGCCCTGCAGATCCTCTATGGACTGGATGGGGGAGTCCTCCGCCACGGCGACGACCCAGCGGACGGGGACCAGCTCCTGCTTGGCGTAGACGAGTTCGCAGACGGTGACCACGTCGCTCTCGTTCTCCGCCACCCAGTCTGCGCCGGTGAGCCCTGCGTCTATGGCGCCTCTCTCGACGAACCTGGGCATGTCCTGCGGCCGGACCAGGCGCGCCTCCATCTCCTCATCGTCGATGGCCGGGTAGTACGAACGCTGGCGCACCTCCACCCGGTAGCCGGCCTTAAGCAGAAGCTGAACGGTCGATTCCTGCAGGCTGCCCTTGGGGATCCCGAAGACAAGCTTGCTCATGGTCAGTTCTCCCGCATTACCTGCGCGACCTCGCAGTGGCCCGCCGTGCGGTGGGACAATCCTGCCCTAACGGGCAATCATCACAGTCCGGTGAATCGGGCAGGCAGAACCTCTCGCCGCGGTCGCAGAGAAACAAATGGACGGGCACGTAGTAGCGTTCGTCGAATACCTTCTGCAACGCCTTCTGGTTCTTCACGGTCTGCCGATCGTTCTCCAGCATGCCGAAGCGGAAGCACACCCGGGCCGTGGCCTGAGAGAGAGGCAGGACACACACTCCGAGGCTCAGGAGCAGCACCTCATCGGCCAGGTGCCTGGGCACGGCAGGCATGCCGGTCAGGCAGCTTCGTGCCTGCGCCGGCGTCAGTTCCTGAAGGAAGTCCAGGTCTGTGCGATGGTACATGTCGGTCAGCTCTCGCAGCACCCACTGCACACGCTCGGCCCCGATGTGGGCCCACTGCGCCGAGGACAGCGTGTTGCCGACTTCCGCCGGGTGGCTGACTCGGACTTCGTTCCAGTCCACGAAGTTGCGCTTGAGTTGTCTCAGCGCGCGCGTTGCCCGCCGGACACTGGTCAGGTGATAGAAGATGCTCAGTATCAGTTGATTGAGGGGAGGACGCGTCTTGCGCCCCTTCAGTTCGCCGAACCGCTCGATGGCCCGGCGCGTCAGCTTCTCTGCCTGTTCTTTGCGCTCTTTGTGCGAAAGCATTCTGCCCGGAGGCCAGGGTTCTTGACCTGTCAGGACCGGAACTCGCGGTCCTCTCTGCGGGCGCGATCGATGAGCTCCTCGATCCGCATAGCCTCGCGCACTTCGCTATCCTCGCTGAAGCTGAGAACCGGGGTATAGCGCAGGACGAGACGCTCTCCGATCAGGCCCTGTATGTAGCCTCTTGCGTGCCGCAACGCCGCGAGTGTCTCTGAGGTCTGCTCCTGCGGACCGCGCACTGTGAGGAGCACCTCGGCGGATCGCTGGTCGCCGCTCAGCTCCACACGGGTGATCGTCACGAAGCCGGTGCGGGGGTCCTTCAGCTCGTAGAGGACGATGTTGCTGAGCTCGCGACG
Organism: Candidatus Brocadiaceae bacterium; assembly: GCA_050050635.1. GTDB lineage: Bacteria > Planctomycetota > Brocadiia > SM23-32 > SM23-32 > JASFTU01. Next base: position 1,280 of record JASFTU010000165.1, on the reverse strand, counting down.
CAGCAGTTCTTCGATTCTTCTCTTCTTGCGGGGATTCATCCACGAACCGCAGGGCTGGTGTCAGTTACATGACCTCGATCGTATAGTCGACCAGGGACGCCGCCGGGAATCTCCTCACCATGTCAACGAGCTTGTTGAGCGTTCCATTGACGTAGCGGCTATCGTTTGCGACGTGCGCGATGCCGAGCGTGGCGCTCTGGATGAAGTCGAGGCCGTCCACTTCAGCCACGCTGACGTTGAAGCGACCGCGGATCCTGTCTTTGAGACTGGCCAGGACCCGTCTCTTGTCCTTCAGCGTGCGTGCATCGTGCAGAGCGAGGCGAATCTCAACGGTTCCAAGTATCATGACTGGGGCGGGAGTCGGTCTCAGGACTCCGTGTCCGGGCTCTGGCCTGTCCCGGCTTCTGAAAGGGTTCTCTTCACCGTGACGACCTGGTAGCATTCTATCACGTCGCCGACCTGCACGTTGTTGAAGCCCTGGATGTTTATGCCGCACTCGCGACCGGTCTCAACTTCACGCACGTCGTTCTTCTCCTGCCGCAGCGAGGCCATCGGTCCGTCGTGAACCACCTCGCCGCCGCGGATCACCCGGACCCGACCGTTTCGGCGGACCACGCCTTCGGCCACGTAGCACCCGGCTATCCTGCCGAACCTGCTGATGTCGAAGGTCTGGCGGACTTCGGCCAGCCCGAGCCGCTCTTCCCGCCTTTCGGGCTCCAACAACCCCTCGAGGGCGGCCCGCACCTGGTCGGTCACGTTGTAGATGACGTCGTAGTGCAGCACTTCGACGCCTTTGGCCGATGCCATGTCGCGGACTTTCTCATCCTCGTGCACGCGAAAGGCCAGGATGAGGGCATCGGACGCTTCGGCCAGGAGCACGTCGCTGGTGCTGACGTGCCCGACGCCACTATGGATGATCTTGACCGACACCTCGTCGGTGCCGAGTTCATTCAGGCTTTTCACCAGGGGATCGAGAGACCCCTGGACATCCGCCTTCAGGATGACGTTGAGCTGCCGGGTTTCTCCGCTCTGGATACGGTCATAGAGGTTCTCAAGCGTGACACGGGGGCGTCGCTGCTGGAGCCGGCGGCGACGGATCTGTTGCTGCCGCTCTTCGGCTACTTTCCGCGCCGTCTCCAGATCCTCCACGACCAGGAACACGTCCCCGGCCTCCGGCACCTTGTCCAACCCGCTCAGCGCCACGGGCTGCCCGGGAAGCGCCTCCTCGACTTCCTCGCCGCGATCGTTGCGCAGCGAGCGAACGGTGCCGTACGCATTGC
>JASFTU010000164.1:0-5609 GCA_050050635.1 Candidatus Brocadiaceae bacterium | reverse complement strand
GTCTCGACCGGGCAGCTCAACCGTGCCATGCAGGAGATGACCGACCGCCAGCCTCCGCCCTCGACCCCGAGCAGGCAGGGCCGCATCTTCTACGCCACACAGGTGGGCGTCAAGCCGCCGACCGTTGCGTTGTTCACCAACTACCCCGAACTGATAAGTGACGGCTACAAACGGTACCTGGCCAACCAGTTGCGGCAACGTTTCGCCTTTACTTCGATTCCGATCCGGTTCCTGGTGCGGGGGCGACAGGGGGCCAGCACACCCGAGAACAGATGACCATCGAAACCGACAGCTTTCTGACGGCGGACCTCGAGGAGTGGAGCCCCGAGGGCGACGGCTTCGTCCGGGTGCTGCACGCGCGGACGAACAACCTGAAGAACGTCGATCTGGCGCTTCCGCGCGACGCCCTGGTGGTGATTACGGGGGTGAGCGGCAGCGGGAAGTCGTCCCTTGCCTTCGACACGCTCTATGCGGAGGGTCAGCGGCGCTACATCGAGAGCCTGTCCTCGTACGCCCGGCAGTTCCTGGAGCAGATGCCGCGGCCCGACTGCGACCTGATCGTCGGGCTCCCGCCCACCATAGCCATCCAGCAGGAGATGCGGGGCGCCAGCTCCCGTTCCACCGTGGCCACCACCACCGAGGTCTACGACTTCCTGCGGCTGCTCTACGCCCGCCTGGGCACGCCGCATTGCCCGGATTGCGGCACGGTGATCCAGCACCAGACCGTGGAGCAGATCGTCGCCGCCATCCAGGATCTGCCCGGGGGCACGCGGTTTGCCCTTCTCGCTCCGGTCGTGCGTGGGCGCAGGGGGCATTACCGCGAGCTGTTCGAAAACATCCGCGCCGAAGGCTACGTCAAGGCGCGGATCGACGGCGTCGTCCGCGACCTGGACGAAGTGGACCGCGTCGAACGCTACCAGACGCACGACATAGAGGTCGTCGTTGACCGGCTGAAGATCACCCGGTCGGCGGCAACGCGTCTGACCGACAGCGTGCGCACCGCTCTCAGCGTCGGGTCGGGGACCTGCATCGCGCTTCTGGAGACCGGAGAGGAGCTGTTCTTCAGCCAGCTCTACGCCTGCCCGGAGTGCGAACGCGGGTTCGAGGAACCCAACCCCAACACCTTCTCCTTCAACAGCCCCTACGGCCAGTGCCCCCACTGCGAGGGCCTGGGCACGGTGGAGAGCTTCGACGAAGACCTCATCGTGCCCGACAGCGCGTTGAGCATCGAGGAGGGAGCGATCAGGGCATGGGCGGACTGGAGTGGCCGAACGGGCAGGCAGTTCCAGGAGATGCTGAGCCAGCTCACCGACGCCCTCCAGGTGAACCGCAACGTGCCATTCCGCAAGGTCGAGCCGCGCAAGCGGAAGGCGCTGTTGCGCGGGGACGGCCTGGAAGACCTCACGGACATGGACCGAAGCAAAGCGGTGATCCCTTCCCTTCAGAAGCTGAGGGCCGAGGCCGATCACCGCGCCACGCAGCGGAAGCTTCGGAAGTACATGTCGGCGACCGACTGTCCGGAGTGCGCGGGGGCCAGGCTCCGGCCGGAGGCCCTGGCGGTCACGGTGGGTGGAGTCAACATCGCGGAGCTGTGTCGCCTGAACATCCGGGACTGCCTGGAGTTCTTCGGCGATCTCAGCTTCAAGGGCGCACGGGCCAGGATCGCCGAGCCCATAGTGAAGGAGATAGAGGAACGTCTGGGCTTCATGCTCGAGGTGGGACTCCACTACCTCACCTGCGAACGCCGCACCAACACGCTGAGCCGCGGAGAGTTCCAGCGCATCCGACTGGCCACGCAGATCGGGAGCGGCCTGACCGGAGTGTGCTACGTGCTGGATGAACCTTCCATCGGCCTCCATCACCGGGACAACACACGGCTGCTGGACTCCCTGGAGGCCCTTCGGGACGGGGGGAACACAGTCATCGTCGTCGAACACGACGAGGACACGATCCGGCGCGGCGATTGGGTGCTGGACCTCGGCCCCGGTGCAGGAAGGGATGGAGGAGACGTGGTCTTCAACGGGCCGCTGGAGACGCTTCTCGAGGCGGAAGAGAGCGTCACGGCGCGCTACCTGACCGGCGAGGAAGGTATCCCCGTGCCGACCCACCGTCGTGAGCCCGAGAGGGGACACCAGATCACCGTCCGAGGCGCACGCGAGCACAACCTGAAGGGGATCGACGTGACCTTCCCGCTCGGCCTGTTCTGCTGCGTAACGGGCGTCAGCGGCAGCGGGAAGAGCACGCTGGTGCACGACGTGCTCTACAGGGCGCTGGCCCGGAAGCTGTACTCGAGCCGCCCCAAGCCGGGGGCGCACAAGTCCGTGATGGGAGCCGACAGGATAGGCCACTGCCTGGAGATAGACCAGAGCCCCATCGGACGGTCGCCCCGCTCCTGCCCCGCCACGTATACGAAGGTGCTGGACGGCATCCGGAAGGCGTTCGCCGGCACCCGGCAGGCCAGGATCAGCGGCTACACGGTGAGCCGCTTCTCATTCAACACCGAGGAGGGACGGTGCCCCGCCTGCAACGGCCTGGGCGAGAAGCAGATAGAGATGAAGTTCCTGCCGGACATGCGGCTGAGGTGCGAAGACTGCCAGGGACGGCGCTACAACGAGCAGACGCTGCGGGTGACCATCCGCGGCAAGAACATCGCGGACGTTTTGGCGATGACCGTTGAGGAAGCGCTGGACTTCTTCCGGAACTACCCGGGCGTGGAGCGGCGCCTGCGCACACTCCGGGACGTCGGACTGGGCTACCTGACGCTCGGACAGCCGAGCACCACGCTGAGCGGGGGCGAAGCGCAGCGGATCAAGCTCGCCAGGGAGCTGGGGAAGAAATCCTCCGGGGATACGCTCTACATACTCGATGAGCCGACCACCGGCCTGCACTTTGACGACATAGGCAAGCTCCTGCGCACCTTCCACGCCCTGGCCGACGTGGGCAACACGTTGATCGTCATCGAACATAATCTTGAAGTCATCAAGAACGCCGATTACATTGTGGATCTCGGCCCGGAAGGTGGCGACGAGGGCGGGAACGTCGTTGCGTCCGGCACGCCCGAGAGCATCTGCGCGGCCCCCGAGTCCTACACCGGGGCCGCCCTCCGATCCCTTCTGGAGCGGGGTCGGTAAGGATCACGAACGACAGTGGGCAACGGCGGCAGCCGATGGTCCAGCTACCCGGAGAAACGGAATGACCGGCCCCCCCGGACGTGAAGAACTCCAGCAGATGGCGGCGGAAACGCTCGAGTCCGTCGGTCCGAGGGAGGAGGGCGGGCTGGTCCGAGCCATGTCCGAGTTCCGCGGGCGTCTGCTCCAGGCCGCGGATGAGGGTTTCGACGCCGGCAGCTCCGGTCTGCCCTGCAGCTGGTTCCTCTGCGGCGGCCACGACAGAGCCGTGACCCACGTGGCGAGGAGCGCCGTGGCGACCGTGCCCGAGGCGGCGAGGCTGGCCGTGGCATGGGTCGCCACCGGCGGGTACGGGCGGGGCCTGATGAGCCCGGGAAGCACGGTCCGCCTTGCGGTCCTGCACGACGGAACCGACCCGGAGGCGGCCGCAGCGGTCGCCGGCCGAGCCGCCGACCTGCTCCCGAAGGCGGGGGTCCAGGGCGCCTGCGCCGCGCACACGGTCCCCGAAGTGCTCCAGATGATGCAGAGCGACTACGTCAGCGCGGTATCCATGCTGGAGACGCGCATGGTGACCGGCGATCGCGCCCTGCATGAGGAGCTGCAGACCGGTATTGCCGGGCGCTTCCTGCCCGACTGCTGGGGGAGTATGGGGCAGGAAGTGCTGAGGGAAGCCCTGGAGAGACGCGATCCGCTGACCGGCTCGCCCTACTGCACCGAACCCGATCTGAAAGAGGGAGCGGGCGGGCTGCGTGACATCGGTGCCGTGCAGAAGCTCGATGCGGCCCTCGCCGCCATTCCGGAACTGGAGCGACACTGCCGGGAGCCGGGCGGCGGGCGCTCGCTCATCAGCGAGGATGAGCACGGCCTGCTGGAGGAGGCGCTCGACTTCGTTCTGCGGGTGCGTAACAGGCTGCATTTCGTCGGCCCGGATGCCTCGGACCTGTTGCTGCGCGACCTCCAGCCCGAGGTGGCCCGGGCCCTCGGTTTCACCGACGAGCCGGGGCAGCCGGCGGCGGCGCAGCTCATGCGGGAGCTGTTCCGAAGGACCGGGTTGGTGGCTCGACTGCTACAGGCCGTCGGCGAGCGTTTCTCTCACCTGCACCGCGTCGCGTGGCGGCGTTCGCAACAGCCGCCCCGGCGGGCACTGGGCGAGGGCTTCGTCGAGGTCGAGGGCCGGATCTACGGAACGGTCCCTGCCGAACTGACGGGGCCGGAGGGGGCACAGCGGACGATGCGCCTGTTCCGGCTCAGCCAGCGCCGCCACCTGCCCGTAAGCCAGCAACTGCTCGACGCCGTGCGGAAGCAACTCGAAGTCGCCGGCGCCGACTTTGAGCAGAACGAAGACCTCGGGAGGGCCTTCCTGGATCTGCTGGCCGGGAGCGTCGGCGTTGCCGATCGCATAAGCTGGATGCGCGACTGCGGCCTCCTCCAGGCATTCCTGCCGGAACTGGCGCCTCTGGTTCACAGGGCGCAGCCGGAGGTGGGCGGGGAGCTGACGCTGGACGAGCACGCCATCGAAGCCCTCCGCGTCATCGACCAGTTGCAGCGCGCGCGGGAGCCGGGCGAGCTGGCTCAGCGCCAGGTGCTGGAGCAGGTTCAGCGTCCGGACCTGCTCCGGCTGGCGGTCCTGCTGCACGATCTGCCACAGGTGTCGGAGGCGCCACCGGCCGAGGCAGCCGGTCGGATCGCGGACCGGATAGGACTCCAGCGCAGCGAGAAGGCGGAGCTCGTCTTCCTTGTCAGCCACACCAACCTGCTCTGGGTCAGGGCACAGGAAGGCGACTACCACGAAGCGTCCGTGGTCGAGGAGCTTGCCCGAACGGTGAGCACCCCGGAGCGCCTCCGCATGCTCTACCTGCTGTCCTATGCCCACGCCCGCGCCATGGGAGCGGGCGGCTGGGTGTCATGGTGGGACGCGCGCCTTTCCGAGCTCTACCAGAGCGTCATGGCCGCCCTGCTGCCGGAGCACACTCCCTTCGCCACGGCGGAGTACCTGGAGCGGAGGCTGAAGGAGCTGGCGGCCCGTGAGGAGCTGTCCGAAGAGGCCGAGCGGCTTGTCTCCCTCGTGCCGGAGCTCTACAGCACCGAGGTGACGGCGGAGGAGGCATTGACCCATGTGCGCATGATCGGCAGGCTGGCGCAGCAGCCGGCCACCATGACGCGTGCCGTCGGCGACCGGGAAGCGACTGTATGGGTCTGCACGTCCGACGTCCCGGCCCGCTTCGCGCAGATCGCCGGCGTGTTCACCCACAACGGGCTGGACATTCTGAGCGCCACGGCCTTCACCCTGACGGACGGGACGGTGCTGGACCGGTTTGTGGTGCAGATGAAAGGGCGGCCCATCAACCCCGATCCCGCCTTCTGGCGCGACGTGGAGAGTGACCTCGTGCGCTCCATCGAGGGGCAGCTTGACATCCGGCGTGAGCTGCGCCGACGGGCTGAGGAAACGCGTCGGGCCGAGCCGATCTCCTCTCGCCGCCT
>JASFTU010000163.1:0-5617 GCA_050050635.1 Candidatus Brocadiaceae bacterium | reverse complement strand
GGTCGAGGCCGGTCTTCTCGCGGTAGCCGGTCACGTCGGCGGCGGGGATGTGGTCCTGGAAGAAGAAGCACAGCTCACCGGCGGGCACGTACCAGGCGTTGTAGTCCATGTCGGGAAGCGGGTCCCACCCGCGGCTGTAGCGGCTGGCCCATTCGGTGGAGTTGTAGAAGACGTTGTACTTGATCTCGATCCCCGCGGTGTCGGCCAGGTTGGAGTAGAACATCAGGTGGCTGCCGTTGCGATCGGGGCGTTGGGCGTGGGACCAGACGACGCCGGCGTTGACGCAGGTGTTGTTGACGAACCGGATGTTGCGGGTGCGCGCCGTCTCGGGCCCGTTCCAGTACTCGAAGGAGTACTCGCAGTTCCAGACCACGTTGTCCCGGTACGTGATGTTCTCCTGAATCGACTCCGGACCGCGGCCCTGGTTGGTCAGCGCCGCGTCGTAGACTTCCCAGATGCGGCAGCCCTCCACGAGGTGATCGCGGGCAGCGCCCCAGAACTCGATGGCGTTGCCGAAGCGAACGGGTCTGCCGCCTTCCCTGGTGAACTGATGGCCGCCGCCGATGTAGCAGAGATCGCAGTTGCGGATGACGAGGCGGGCCGTGCTGCCGCCGCCGAACCCGTGGGCGGCGCCATAGCGGAGTGCCAGGCCATCGTAGACGATGTCGTGCTTGCCGCTCTGGTCCACGATGTGCCGCCGCAAGGCCAGCTCGACGCTGGCGTGGGCTGCGGCCGGGTTCTGCTCGGAGCACACGTAGACGCGCAGGTTCTCGCCGTCGTACCAGTAGTCGTATGGGCGCTTCACGTCGTCGAGGCTCCAGCGCTTCCACCCGCAGACGCGGCCGTGGTCGAACACGATGTTGCCAACGTCCACGTCCAGCAGCCGTGGCTGCGAGCACTCCAGCACGACCAGCTCAACAGGCTGGAACTCGAAGGTCGCGCCAGCGGGCAGGGCGCCGCCGAGGTCGAGGTGCAGCCGCGGCGACTCGCCCCTGGTGAGGAGCTGAAGTGGCACCTCGTAGTCTCGCCAGTCGGCGTCTACTTCCGGCTGCCCGCGGGCAGCGGAGGCGTAGGTGGTCCAGGGGTTGTCGCCACGCATGACCCGCACGGAGCCAATGGCGAAAGGCCTGGTGCACCGGGCACGGAAGCGGAGCTGCAGGTACCTCGCGTCGGCCGCTGTGTCCCAGTCCAGCTCGGGGCCCCAGGCCTGAAGATGGTTACCTCGAGTGCCGGATTGCTCGCACTCGAGCACGTGCGTTCTGCCCGTCGCGCTCTCCGTCACCCGCGTCGAGATCTTGGCGCCCTGTTCCTGATGGTAGCTCCACTCGGACTGGCGCAGATCCGCGACGACTTGCCTCGCCTGCCACGTGGGCGCCAACGTGGCCCAGACACTGTCGCCGGTCCTCTCCCAGTCCGCTGGATCATCCCTCGCCACGGAGCCCAACAGCAGCGGCTTTGCCCCTTCGCCGTAGGCTGTGTAGGTGATGGGGGCGCCCTGCGAGCCGCTGTGGGGGATCAGCGTCCCGCGCCAGAGCCCGCCTCGCTTGAACCGGACAGTGTCTCCCGGCTGCAGGGCTGCAGTGCTTACGCGGTCCAGCGAAGCCCAGGCTGCGGTTGGCGAGTCGCCTCGATTGGCATCGCTTCCCGCTGCCGAGTCCACGCAGAGCACTCGTCCCTGCGCCGCCGCTGCACAGGTCGGCAGTCGCGCCATGAGAATGCCTCCGAGGGTGATGACCAGGCACCGGACGAACACGCCGAGTACCTCCTCGACCGTCTCTGTCAGCGACGGCTGCTGTTCTCCCTCAGGGGCGCACAATCTGGAAGGGAATGGGCGGCAAGACGCCGAGGGAGACGCGGTGTGGGCGCGTTGCCGGGTGGCCGCTCGGCGCCCTGTCCTCCAGCCCCGTGAACGCCGCCACGATCGCGTTGGCTGACTGCCCAACCCGAGCGATGTTCGCGTCGGCTTTGAGCGTGAGGGTTACACCGGTGGGCACGACGGTCGTCTCTTGGAGCGTCACGCCCCGGGGCGGATCGCTGAGTTGGAAGCGGATCGTCTGAAGGGCGGACCGCCTGCGATCCGGCAGAATCGGCGGGGCCTGGATCTGCACCTGGGCTATCCCTCCCAGGGGGATACGCATGGGAGTGGCACTGGCTACTTTGACGCCGGGGACCAGGGGACGCCAGACGGTGGGCACGGGTCGGGAGCCGGTGACCGCGACGAGGAGCTCCTGCTGCGGCACGAGATGCCGATAGAGGAAGGCCTGCATCATGTCTTCCGCCGGCGCCACCGGCCGACTCACCAGGGCGCCGCCGATCTGGGCATGTCCTTCGAGCCGCAGGGGGAACGCCCGCCGGGGCGCGCCGCGCGGCGCGCTGAGCTTCACCTGGACCGAGTCCTTGTCGGCAGGGATCCGCGCATCGGTCAGCGCGAAGCCAGCGGGGGCATCCTTCACGACCAGGTCTATAGCGCCTGCGAAGCCGTCTCTGCGCACGGCGTGGACGGTGACGGTCGCCGACCGCCCTGGGGGCACGTTGACGCTGGAGGGCGTCAGGCGCAGGGCGAAATCGGGCTCTGGGGGCCCCAGGCGCAGACGGTAACCGTGGGCGTCGCCCCCGTGGTGCTGCGCGTCGGAGAGACAGACCCGGTACGCCCCGTCCCGCGGCAGTCGGATCCGCAGGTACGAATCGGCCTGGTGGGTGACCAGGCCCGTCTCCGGGTCCTCATGGTCGTCGTTCGAGGCCACTACGTCCCCCATCGAGTCAACCAGCCGCAGCGCCGAATCGAGGGGGGAGTCCAGCCGGCGGGCGTACACCTCGGCCACCACCTCGTCGCCGGCGCGGCCGTCGAAGCGGAACGCGTCCACGTCACCGGGCCGCCCGATGCGGCCATTGACGATGAGCGGGAGTGTGATGTCCTGCGCCTCGGCCGCGGCGTCGTTGGGCTCGGTTTCGGTGCACTCCGGCAGCACGTCCACCGCGTACGGGACCTCGTTGCAGAGCCCCTGTGCTTCGCCGACCGCGGCCCGCCGGATGGTGTCGCCGCCGGGCCGGGTGTCGAGCTGCAGCGTTTCGGCAGGGAGGTTCCATCCCGTGAGTGAGGCGATCGTCGGGGCGCCGGCCCGGCCGCCGAGGGGGAACATCCGCGTGATGAAGGGCAGCTCGCCCACGGCGATGCGGTACACGAAGTCGTCCCGCCCGCGGTAGATGGCATCGCGGACCTCGAGCCCATACACGCCGTCCTCGGGGATGTCGTAGAGGAGCACTGGGTCGGGGTCGAACCGGTAGTCGTCATCGTAGGCCACTTCGCTCCCGCCCGGACCATACAGGGCCATCGTCGCCTGGAACCAGCCGGGGACGGCATCAGCCAGGTACGGGATCAGGTGCCGTGCCTGCATGCGGATGACGAGCTGCTGGCCCTGGCGGGCCCGAAGGCAGAAACGGTCCACCTCTCCGGGCATGATCTGGCCGTTGAGCAGCACGGGCAGGTCGAGCACCGGCGTGGCAGGATCCCCCGGGCCGAGGAAGTGCTCCTCGCGGACCTCAGGCAGCACGCCTACCTGGAACCGCACGGGGTTGCTCAGGCCGGCGGGGGTCGCCAGCCGCAGCTCCCGATCGCCGGGCACGGCGTCGGGATCTATGGTGACCTCGATCTCCACCTGCTCGGCGATCTGCGCGTTCGGCTGCTTCTTGGGGTCGAAGAGCTTGGTCCGCAGCCGGGCCAGTTCCCGGGGGCTTCTCTGGTCCAGGTCGCGCAGCCAGGGGTGATCGGGCAGGGCAGGCCCGTCCGCCGCCTGCCTGGCGACTGCGTCCATGGCCCTCGCGCTCCACCGCCGCCTCACCAGATCGCGCAGGAACGCCGCGACGTCCCGCAGCTCATTGTTGTCCAACGGCGGGACGTGCTCCACCACCGACGCGCGCACTCCCTCGCCGGAGACGCGTGCATCGGTGGCGTCGCGGAGGAGCTGACCGCCCGCCGTGACCCGAAAGGTGGTGCCCTGCTTCCCACCGGCGGGGTAGAGGTAGCCGATCTGCGGCCCGCGGGCGTTGGGTTGGCCCCAGGCACTGGCCAGGCAGGCAATGGACACGGCCCCCAGCCAGCACCCGCATCGTTTCATGGCTGCGCCCCTCGGCCTACATGATCTCATTGAGGCGACCGGCTCCCTCGGCCGCCTTCTCGTCTGATGCCATTACCTTCAGGTCCAGACCTCGCGGGTTGGGCATTGGGGCATCCGGGTCAATGCCCAGCAGCTCGCACATGCTCCCCAGCAGATCTTGCGGGGAAACGGGTCGCTCTGCCACGTTCTCCCCGGTGGCGTCGGAAGCGCCGACCACACGGCCGCCCTGGAAGCCGCCGCCAGCCACCACCGCCGAGAAGCACTTGCCGTAGTGATGACGGCCGCCGTTCCACGGCGCCTCCCACGACACCCGGGGCCTGCGCCCGAACTCGCCGCTCCACCACACGATGGTGCTCTCGAGCAGGCCTTGATCGGCCAGGTCCTGCAGCAGCGTCGCCATGCCACTGTCCATCTGCGGCAGCTTCCAGCCCATAGTCTGGAAGTGCTGCTTGTGCGTGTCCCATCCCCGGTAGTTGATGGTGACATAGGGCACTCCGGCGGCTACGAGCCGGCGCGCCATGAGACAGGACTGGCCGAAGGTGTTGCGGCCATATCGCTGGCGGATGTCGGCCGGTTCCTGCGAGAGGTCGAACAGCTTCCCGGCATCGCCGAGGATCATGTCGTAGGCCTTGGCCTCGCACGTGTCGAGCTTCACCGACCGCGGATGTTGGGGCATGGCCTGCTTGAGCGAATCGAGCGAATGCAGCAGCTCACGCCGGCCGCGCTGACGCTCGTCCGTGATGCCTTGCGCGACAATCCCCTCTACGGCGAAGGGCTGCCGGTTGGGATCGCCGCCGGTGGCGAACGGTTTGTACCGCGGCCCCAGGAAGCCGGCCTCGTCGAAACGGCCCTGGGGCGTGGTCAGCACGACGTAGGGGGGGACGAGGCCCGTGTAGCCGCCATCGTATCCCTTGAACCGGGAGACGATGGCCCCGACGCAGGGATAGACGAGCCGGTCGCCGGGCCGGCGGCCGGTCTGGACGATGTACGACGCGGTCTCGTGGCCGTTGTTGCCGTGGGTCATGCTGCGGATGATGGAGTACTTGTCCGCCTGCTGCGCGAGCTGGGGGAGGAGCTGGCCGATGCGGATCCCAGGCACGTTGGTGTCGATGGGTCTGCTCAGCGACCCGCAGTAGTCGTAGCCCGCCGCCGGCTTGGGATCGAACGTGTCCAGGTGAGAGGGCCCGCCCCACATCCAGATCTGGATGACCGCCTTGGCCTTGGCCGGCGCGCTCTCGGGCTGCACGGCGCCCAGGCCGCGATCCGCCAGTGCCAGTCCGGCGGCTCCGCACAGCATCCGCTTCAGCGCGTCGCGCCGGCTGACGAGGTTCGTTGCTCGTTTGGCGCCCATGTCCATTCCCTCGCTTCTCGCTCGGCTCAGTGCCGGTAGAGGAACTCCATGGTGTTGATGAGTGCCCAGGCCAGATCCGTCGCGGCATCGCCCGGACTCAGCCCTGAGGTCTGCCAGTACTGCTCCGTGGCGGCCAGCTCGGCCGGCGTGG
>JASFTU010000162.1:0-5634 GCA_050050635.1 Candidatus Brocadiaceae bacterium | reverse complement strand
CCGGCCTCTGGGTCTACGCTTCGGAACGGAGCGCCTGCATCGGCTTCGAGACGTCGCTGCCCGCGAAGGCCCACGTCGAGTACGGCGCCACCGCCAACTACGGCAGGCGCACCGCGGAGGCGACGAGGCACCACTACATCCACGTCCACTACCTCACCGACCTGCTCCCTGATACCGACTATCACTTCCGCCTGCGCGCCGTGGACGAACGCGGCAATCGCATCGCATCCGAGGACGCGACGTTCAGGACGCGGAGTATGCGGGAGGCCATACGGATCCCCGGGGATCTGGAGGGCCCGCCGTACGTCCTCGACCGATCGGACGCCACGTACCTTGTCACCGAGGATCTCACCATAGAGGGGATGGCCTTCGACCTGCCGCAGGGAACGCAGAACGTCACGCTCGACCTGGGCGGCCACCGGGTCGTCTACGACAACAAGCGATTCGGGAAGATCGAGAGCGGCAACTTCTGGGACTGGATCAGGGGATCGCAGTTCGGCGTGCGGGCGATGAAAGTCCAGGGGCTGCGGATCCTGAACGGTACGATCCGCCAGGGAGCGGGCAACGATGCCGCGCAGGCCAACTCCATCGGCTACAACCCCATCTACACCAACGGCTGCCGGAACATGGAGATCGCCGGCGTGACGGTTCGGTACTCCGGCCCGCAGCAGGTGGGAATCTACAATCACTGGTCCGGATGGGACTCGGACTTCCACCATAACGTGTTCCTCGACACGGGCACCGAGCTCATCAACCGCCACGGCGCCGGGTGCAGAGCCATCCTGTTCGGCGGGAGCGAGATGTCCGGCGTCAAGGTGCACCACAACCTGGTGGCGCGCACGCGCCAGAGCGGACTCAGCGGCAACCAGGTCCACAACAATGAGATCTACGTCGATAGCTGGGCGACGAACTCCTTCGGCGTGCGCATCACGCAGTCGGGCTCCGCGTACAGCAACAGAGTCCTCGGAACGGGCTACCACGTCTGCGCCTTCGGCTGGGGCAACGAGCTGCGATTCCACGGCAACTTCGTCCATCTGGAGGGGCAGAAGCCCGGCGGGCGCTTCAAGGAGTACGGCGACCAGGTCTCGCTCAACGGGTTCCGTCTCACCCAGTACGCGGGCAGCACGAAGCCTTACCACGGCAACGAGTATTACGACAACACGGTCGTGGTCGTTGCCAGGGAGGGCGCGCAGGCCCGCGGCGTGCAGTTCTTCTCCGACCCGTACGTCGAGGACCTGGTGTTCCGCAACAACACCGTCAAGGCCATGGTCGCGGACGACGAGACGCACCAGGCGGCCTGCGTCGTGACGCAGGGCAACGTGGACCGCGCCGACCAGCACCTCCCGATCCTGTACCGGGACAACACCTTCATCTCCAACATCTGCAACATCCGCTTCGGCGACTACTACGGCGTCGGCTCCAATCACCGCTTCCACGGCTGCCGCTTCGTCCGGGTCGGGGACGATCCGAGGTACCGGACGTTCCTGTGGGACACCGGGTATCGGTGTGAGGGCCACGTGGTGCGCGACGCCGCATTCGAGGGCGGAGCGGCCTCCGACAGCCTGCGGTTCGGTGCCCGAGACCAGGCCCAGGACCTCGCGCTCGAGTGGACGGTCACCGTGAAGACGGCGCCGGGCGCCGCCGTGACGGTCACGGACAGCACGGGCAGGGAGGTGTTCGCCCGACAGGCCGACGCTGGGGGCACGGTGGCCGCGGCGCTCTCCCAGTTCGTCGCCGAGCCCGGGGGCAAGACGCTCTACACACCGCACACGATCGTCGCCGAAGCCGGCGGCAAGAGCGCACGCGCGACTCTCACCGTGGACGCCATGAAGACAGTGGAGCTGCCCCTGAAGTAGCCCGCGTCCCCAGAACGCACGAAGGACTGGGGGCGACCTCTACATAACAGCCCACGAGACGCCCGAAGGAGCGTGATCCCAGGTGCGAAGACGCGATTTCTGTAAGTCGCTGATGTTCGGCGCGTTGACCTCCCCGATGCTGTCACGGCGCGCATGGTCGGCCGACGCGGGAGCCGAGGGCCGACCCAACATCGTCATCATCATGTCCGATGACATGGGGTATTCCGACATCGGGTGCTACGGCAGCGAGGTCAATACCCCTACGCTCGACTCCCTCGCCGCCAACGGCCTGCGCTTCACCCGCTTCTACAACACCGCCCGCTGCTGCCCGACCCGCGCGAGCCTGCTCACGGGCCTCTACCCGCACCAGGCCGGCGTCGGCCACATGATGGCGGACAAGGGCCAGGACGGCTACCGCGGCGAGCTCAGCCGCAACTGCGTCACCATCGCCGAAGCGCTCAAGACCGCCGGGTACTCCACGTACGCCTCCGGCAAGTGGCACGTCACCAAGGGCGTACAGGTGGAGGGCCCCAAGCACAACTGGCCCCTGCAGCGCGGGTTCGACCGCTACTACGGGATCATCCGCGGCGCCACGAGCTTCTGGGATCCGTGTACGCTCGTGCGCGACAACACCATGATCACCGCTTTCTCCGACGCCGAGTACCAGCCTGATGAGGCCTACTACTTCACCGACGCCATCTCGGACTACGCTGCGCGCTACATCCGGGAGCACGACGAGGACAACCCGTTCTTCCTCTACGTGCCCTACACCGCGGCGCACTGGCCCATGCACGCCCGCCCGCGCGACATGGCCACGTACAAGGGCAAGTACGATGCCGGCTACGAGGCCGTCCGCAAGGCCCGCTTCGAGAAGATGAAGCGACTGGGCGTCATCGAGCCCGACGCCGAGCTGTCTCCGCCGCCCGCGTCCTGGGACGATGTGAAGGACAAGCCCTGGGAGGCCGCGTGCATGGAGGTCTACGCGGCGATGGTTGACAGCATGGACCAGGGCATCGGGCGCATCGTGGAGGCCCTGCGGGCAACGGGCAGGCTGGCGAACACGCTCATTCTCTTCCTGCAGGACAATGGCGGCTGCGCCGAGAGCGGCGGCCGCGGCGACAAGCCCTACCCCCGTCCCGACGCGCCCACGCTCGACCCGCTCGCGCCCGACGCCCAGCACTACTTCGGCTCCGTCCCGAAGCAGACCCGCGACGGCTGGCCCGTGCGCCGGGGCCACGTCATGCCCGGCCCGGCCGACACGTACATCGGCTACGGGAGGAACTGGGCCAACGTCTCCAACACGCCCTTCCGCGAGTACAAGCACTGGGTGCACGAGGGCGGCATCGCCACGCCGCTCATCGCCCACTGGCCCGCCGGCATCAGCGCCCGCAACGAGCTGCGCCACCAGCCCAGCCACCTGATCGACCTGATGGCGACGTGCGTCGATCTCTCCGGTGCGCGCTACCCGGCGCGGTACAAGGGGCAGGCCATCAAGCCCATGGAGGGCAGGAGCCTGGCGCCCGCCTTCGCGAACCAGGAGATCGCGCGCGAGGCCCTCTACTGGGAGCACGAGGGCAACCGCGCCGTCCGCGTCGGCAAGTGGAAGTTGGTGGCCAAGGGGCGCAGCGGGCAGGACGACGTCACGTGGGAGCTGTACGACATCGAGGCCGACCGCAGCGAGCTCCACGACCTCGCCGCCCAGCAGCCACAACGGGTGAAGGACATGGCCGCTCTCTGGCAGGCTTACGCCGAGCGCACGAACGTGCTTCCGTGGCCGACGCGGCGCAAGAAGGCGGCAAAGGGCAAGTAGATGGCGGGCGGACCCGGGCGAACACTCGGGCGGCCCCGATGACCCCGGCCGGAGGAGTCAGCATGCGTATCCGCCTCAGAGCTGCGAAGCGGCGCCACCCGTATTCGCTCATAGTCTGCAGTGCGACGCTGTGTCTCGGTGTCGCCGCGGCGGCGCAGGATGTGGTGCTGCTGGATGACGACTTCGGCGGCCTGCCGTCGGGGCATCTGATGGGCGCCGTCGGGGCGCATACGGAGTACCACTATCTGCCGGAGGCCGCGCCGAAGGGGAACTGGGCGGTCTCCACGTTCTCGTCCAGTGCAGCCGCGCAGCGGGGGTGGCTGGTGCGCACCGACGGGGACGATGCGGTGCTCGTGCAGAGCTACGCTAACAGCCAGAACTGGTGGCATCCGCTGGTGGTGGCGGGGGACGAGCTGTGGGAGGACTACGGCGTCACGGTGCGGTTTGCTCCCGAGTCGCGCGATGGGCGGAGCGGGATTGCCTTCCGATACCGGAATGATCGCTGCCACTACTTCCTCGGCGTGCAGGGGACCGAGGCCGTCCTGAAGATGGTCCGGCACGCAACGGCCTACCACAAGCCGTACGAAGAGGTCCTCGGCCGTCGTCCGTGCGCCTGGACGCCCGGCCAGTACCTGAACGCCACGGTGACGGTGGCAGGCAAGCACATCAGTGCGGAGCTTGGGAAGGGCACGCGCCTCGAGGCCGAGGATGGGACGTACGCGCGCGGCAAGGTGGCGCTCCTGGCAGACGTGCCGACGCGGTACAGTCGTATCAGGGTCACGGCGACGCCGGCGGCGGCCAAGAGCTTCGAAGCCGCCCGCACCGAGCGCGACGCGGAGCTGCGGCGGCTCCAGGACGCCAACCCAAAGCCCGTTCTGTGGAAGAAGCTCAGGACGGACGGCTTCGGCGTCGGGCGCAATCTGCGCTTTGGCGACCTGGATGGCGACGGACAGAGCGACGTGCTCATCGGGCAGGTGGTGCACCATGGCCCGAAGGACAGCCATAGCGAGGTGAGCTGTCTGACGGCCATGACCTTCGACGGCAAGCAGCTCTGGCGCATCGGCCGCGCCGACGCCTGGAAGGACCATCTCACCAACGACGTGGGCTTCCAGATCCACGACCTCGATGGCGACGGCCGCAACGAGGTCGTGTACTGCATGAACTTCCAGGTGATCGTCGCCGACGGTGCCACCGGCAAGGTGAAGTACAAGGCGCCGACGCCGGAGACCGACAACCCCAGGTCCCGCTATCCGCGCATTCTGGGCGACTGCCTGTACTTCTGCGACCTGCGCGGCACCGGGCACCCGCGCGACATCATCATCAAGGATCGCTACTGGCAGCTCTGGGCCCTCGACGATCGACTGCAGGTCATGTGGACCGCCAGGTGCACCACCGGCCACTATCCCTTCGCCTACGACGTGGATGGCGACGGGAGGGACGAGCTGGCGATCGGGTATACGCTGTTCGACGACGACGGGACGAAGCTCTGGAGCCTCGATGGCCAGGTGAAGGACCACGCCGACGGTGTGGCCATCGTGCGTTTCCGTGAGGGCGCTGAGCCGAGGCTCCTCAACGCCGCGAGCGACGAAGGCGTGTTCTTCGCGGATCTGAGCGGCCAGATCATCAAGCACCACCACATTGGGCACGGACAGAACCCGGCCGTCGCCAACTTCCGCGACGACTCGCCGGGGCTTGAGATGGTCTCCATCAACTTCTGGCGCAACCAGGGGATCCTGCATTTCTACGATGCCGACGGGGACATCTACCACGACTGCGAGCCGAACCAATTCGGCAGCATGTGCCTGCCCGTCAACTGGACGGGCCGGTCGGAGGAGTACTTCGTACATTCGCCCAACGTGGACGAGGGCGGGATGTTCGACGGCTGGGGGCGGCGGGTGGTGAGGTTCCCGGACGACGGGCACCCGGACATGTGCAACGCGGTGCTGGACATCACGGGCGATTGCCGCG
>JASFTU010000161.1:0-5651 GCA_050050635.1 Candidatus Brocadiaceae bacterium | reverse complement strand
CTCCAGGTCCCGCAGTTGGCCGCTCATCGCCTCCACCTCGCCCGAAGCGGCCCTCAGATGCTCCTCCAGGACATCGGTCCGGGTTCTATGGGAGTTCGCCGCCCACCACTCCCGCCACGCGCCGGCCTCGGCGGGTAGGTCGCGTCGGGAAATCCTCTTCAGCGCCTCCCACGCGGCCAACCTGGCCTCGCCTTCCTCATTCTCCAGGGCGTCCAGCAGCACGGGAACGGCGGGCACGGCCAGCCCCCGGCCCAGTGCCTGATAGAGCAAGGTCCGCTGTCGCTCAGGCGTCTCGGGCGCGGTGACGTACTCCGCTACGGCCCGCACCTCCTGCGGCCGGGTAAAGCGTGCCAGGGCATCCGCCGCGGCCCTCTGCACTGAGGCGTCCGGATCGGCCATCGCCCCCAAGACCGCCTCGAAGCAGCGGTGGTCGGTGCAGAAGGCGGCCGCCTGGATCATGCTCGCTCGCACGGCCGGGTCCTCGGCACCTCCCATGACGTCAAGGACGGTGGCCAGCGCGTCGGGATGATCCATGGACAGCAGTGCGACGGCGGCCCGCTCCCGTGCCTCGGGGTCCGCCGACCGGAGCAGGCTCTCCGCCTGCGCGTACCGCTGGCGCTCGACGGCACTCAGCGGCGGCTCTTCGGGGATGGCCGGGACTTCCGCTGGCGGCGCCTTGCAGCTCCCACAGACAACGAACAACACGACCGCAGGGAGCAGGAGCAGCCTGCGCACCACGGCACCCCGGTGGGCCTGGATACCCTCTCCCATTGATAGGCTCTCCAGTGGACGTTATCTTGCTGCTGCATGTTACAGGATGGGCAGGGCAAGTTCAATTCTACCTGCCCAATCGGCGCAAGAGCGATCTGTGGAGGGCAGGCACCATCCCGGCCACCGTCTCCGGCAGAGCAGCATTCTGGATGGGAGCTTTCGTCGCGGCGCTGGTCGCGTTGCTCCTCATCCTCAGCGTCCCGCCCCAACCGGCTCCCCGGGGCGTCCCTGCTCCGTCGGTCGGCCCCCTGTCGGGTCGCGCACTGCCCATCCCCCCTGAGGAGGAGCTGCGCTACTCGTTCGGGTGGCAGGACGCTCCCGCGGCCACCGTCAGCCTCCGCTACCGCACGGGGGCCGGCGCGCACCGACAGCACCTGGAGGTGAGCTACCACGTCGCCACCACCGCAGCGGTGGACTGGCTCTGGAGTTTCCGGGCCACCGGCACTACCCTCATCGACGCCGAGACACTCCTGCCCGTGGCCGCCACCATCACCACCCGGGAGAAAGACCGGGAGAAGCAGCGGAGGACGACCTTCGACCACCGGCGCGGCGTGGCAACCATCGATGAGTTCAAGGCATACAAGGACGAGCGTGACCGCGACGTGATCGCTGCGCCGTCCGCCCATGACGTGGCGTCCGCCCTGGTCGCAGTGCGGGTTATGCGCCCGCCCGCCGCGCTGACAGTCCTGGTCGGTGACGATCTGTACGAAGTGACGGTGCGGCAGCGCGGCTCCGGGCGCGTGGAGGTCCCGGCGGGAACCTTCGATGCCCACGAGTGGTCACTGGAGGTCCGCGAACTGGACGAGGATCTGCCGGAGGAGGCGCGAACGGCGCGCTACCGCAGCGGGAAGGTGTGGGTGGCCCGCAGGTCACGGTTGCCGCTGCGGCTGGAGGCGGAAGTCTTCGTCGGAAGGATAACCGCGGAGCTGGTTTCCCGCCGGCCTCAGGCCCCCTGACAGAGCGGATTCACGGCCCCGCCGGGCGGGCAGGCGCGGGGATCTGCCCCTACGAGAAGCGCCGCGCCGAGCCCAGAGGAGCTCTCAGGCGTCATCAGCACGGGACCTCAGCGCCGGCGCCCGGTTTTGACCAGTCCGAGGGCCTTCGCCAGGCGTTCGTCGATCTCCCCCTTCTGTGCGTCGGGGATGTCCGGACATTCGCGGATCGCGACGAGCGTCTCCCGGACTTCGGCCATCCCCTCCCGCAGGCCGCTGAACAGAGCCTGCAGGGCCCGTTCCCGCAGCCGTTGCACGTCCTCCTGGTCCGCGTCGAGGCCGGGATTGGCGGCGATGCGACCGGCGGCTTTCACCAGGGCGAGCCGGCGCTCTACGTCCTGCATGTCGGAGGCGTCCCACTCGTCGAGCATCTTCGCACCCGTCCCTACGGCGAACTCATGCATCTGCGCGCTCAGTTCCGGCCGGGAGCATATGTCACCGAGGCCCCTGACGACCCGGAGCTTGTTGAGGAAACGCTGAAGAGAGGTCCCCAGCCGCACGCGCATCTGCACCGTTGAGTGCTCCGACCGGGCGGCGCTGCACATGGCCCCGATGAGAGCATCGATGGCCGCCGGTCCCCAGACGATCCGGACCTTGCTGACGCCTTCCCACAGGACCAGCAGCCGCTTGACGATCCGGGTGCGCATCTGGTCGGTGGCCTGTTTGCTGATGCAGATGTGCTCCAGGCCGCGGACAGCCGCGGGGACTGCCCGGACGTCGAACTGCACCTCCCGCCCGAACTCGTAGACGGCCCCTTCCTCGGTCTCCCGCCGGACGCCCACGTCGATGCGCGCCTGAAACCGGACGATGCCGTCGAACAGGTCGAGCAGGTCGCTCTGCTGCTCGGGATTGACATTCGGCGAACCGGCCATCACGGCCAGCGCATCCAGGACGTCCATGCTGTAGGGCAGCCGCCAGAGGCCGTTCTTCAGCTCCTGCAGTGAGGACTGGAACACGCCCTGCCCCCACCGCGTGTAGCCGGCCACCGCGGCCAGCCCCATCGTGAATGCCCCCCGCTCGATATCTTCCCTTCGGAGCAGGCCCATGCACAGGTCAAAGACCCGCTCGGCCAACTGGTCCCCCACCCGCTCGGGGTGGTTCTGCACGATTCCGGCCAGCACGATCGCCGCGCGCTCGGCGGGCTCTGAGGGATAGGTGCGATGCATGAACTCATAGGCCGGGCGCATCGCTTCCGGGCCTATGCGCTGTAGAGTGTCCTGGATCGAGTCGAGGCTGTTCGGCAGGTTGAGCTCGGTCATCAGAGTGAGCAGCTCCCCGGACAGCTCTCGCTGCAACTCCGCCGGCACGCGGGGATCCGCCAGAACGGATGCCTGGACCACGTCGCGCCTGGTGGCCGTGTCCGCGAGCTTCAGCAGGTCCAGCAGCGCTTCCACGGCCCCCTCGACCGTCCGGTCGGACACCTCGCTCTCCGTACACACCACGTCGACCAGTCGGATCAACTCAGACGTCTGGACGCCTGATGCCTGACTGATGCGTTCCAGCACCACAAGCGCCGCGGGCTCGCCCAGCCGGACCAGGGAGTAACGCAGGCGCGCCTTCTCGCTCTCCGGCAGGTCGCGTCGCAGCAGCTCATCGACCGCTTTCTCGGCCAGCTCCCGCACTCGCTCCGGCGTCCGCGCATGTGTCTCACTCAGGTTCAGCAGCAGGCTGCGCACGCGCGGGTCCTCGGCGCGTTCCAGCTCCCGCCACACCAGATCGGCCACGAGGTCCGGGGCTCGCTCAATGCAGGCTTCGAACGCCTCCTCGACCGCGTGGCGCAACTCGTCGAAGTGACGCGACAGCTGCCGCAGCGCCGCCTCGGCGAACTGCTCGGTCTTCTGGTAGTTGGTGACGAGGAGGCCGGCCGACTCGCCCACCAGTCTCAAAAGCTCCCGCACCACGCCGGTCGGCTGGTCCTGGTCGAGCACTTCCAGCAGCACGGCCAGGATGAGGCTGGCCTCCCCCTCCTCCGCCTCGCGCAGCAATGCCCCGAGACGCTGAATGCCGTAGATGGCGTCTTCGCTGCTCTCGGTGAACAACTTCCGGACGGCGTCCGCCATGTCGGAGCGGAAGCCGATCTGCTCCAGGGAGCGGACCGCTTCCCGGCGGAGCCTGGAGGGGGCCTCCCGATCGGTCAGCACGTTGACGAAGATACCGGCCTTCTGCGCGCCCTCCAGCGGGGCAAAGACGAGCTTCCGGAGCGCCTCGATGCGCTCCTCGACGTTCTGGCTGGTCAGCACGTCCAGCTTCAGGCGCGCCACCTCGTCGGGGGTGAACAGCTCCCGCGTCTCGCGGGTGGTCATCTCGCGCGGCTCGCGTCGGACCAGGCCCAGCCCTTCGGGCACGCCCTCGCCGGCTTCCGCCTCCGCCCCCGCTGCCAGCAGGTCGTCCTCCAGTGCGATGGTCCGCCAGCCTTCCTCCTCGTCCACCACGAGGCGGAGCAGGTCGGCCTCGGGGAAGCCTTCTTCGGAGGCCATCGCGCGAAGCTGCTCCTCCGTGACGGCCTCCGCCCCCTCCAGGAGCTCCCGAGAGAGGAACACCCTGGCCAGCGGCTCCGAGGAGGCGGCCTCCTCCAGGAGGGTGCCCGTGATGTCTACTCTGCGGGACATGAGAGCCACCGCGCGGGTGGCCAGGCGCCGCCCGATCCCGTAGCGGCCCATCAGCGCTTCGGTGCTCTTTTCGCGTTCGCCCCTCATGGATTGCCTGCGGGATGGCACTCAGTCAATGTTCACCTTCTTCGCCCCCGGCACGACCTCCCCGATCACGGTCGCCCGTTCGCCCTCCCGGCGGAGCTGTCTCAGCACGCTGTCGGTGTAGTAAGGAGAGACGATCAGGACCATGCCCACACCCATGTTGAAGGTGCGATACATGTCTTCCAGCGGCACTTCTCCCAGTTGCCGCACGAGGTCAAAGATCGGGGGACGCTGCCATGCGGAGCTGTCGAGTTTGACGCCGCAACGATCAGGCAGGATACGGGGGATGTTCTCCACCAGTCCGCCGCCGGTGACGTGGACGATGCCCCGGACCACCTGCTTCACGCGATAGTGGCGCAGCACGGAGCGGACCGAGCGGACGTAGATCCGCGTCGGCACCAGAAGCTCCTCGCCCAAGGTGCGGGGGATGCCGAACTCCTCCAGGGAGTCCTGACAGTCCATTCCCGCCTTCTCGAGGAGCACGCGCCGCACCAGCGAGAAGCCGTTCGAGTGCAGGCCGCTCGAAGCGAGACCGACCACCCGGTCGCCCGGGCGCACCTTGCCGCCGGTGATGAGGCGGTCCTTCTCCACCACGCCCACGGCAAAACCGGCCATGTCGTATTCGCCGTCCCCGTAGAAGCCGGGCATCTCCGCCGTCTCTCCGCCCAGCAACGCACACCCGGCCTGTCTGCACCCCTCGGCGATGCCCGAGACGGCCTCCCGCAGCACGCCGGGCTCCAACCGTCCCGTGGCCAGATAGTCCAGGAAGAACAACGGCTCCGCGCCCAGCACCAGAATGTCGTTGACCGACATCGCCACCAGGTCGATGCCCACGGTGTCGTGCCGGCCGGTCATGAATGCCAGCTTCAGCTTGGTGCCGACGCCGTCGGTGGCGCTGACCAGGATGGGGTGGGCGTAGTTGTGGCGGAAAAGCCTGTGGTCGTAGTCCAGGGAAAACAGGGCACCGAATCCGCCGCGGTACTCCACGACGCGCTCGCCGAAGGTGCCCTGGAGGAGGCGGTAGATGCTCTCGGCGAAGTGGGCCCCCCTTTCCACGTCAACACCGGCATCCTTGTAGGTCAGGGGGCTCACCGCGTCGCCGAATCGAGCAGAGGAAAGCCGAGGACGGGCTCTTCCGCCCACAGACTCATTATATCTGTCCGCCCGGCGCTGTCAATCACGGCGGACCGGAGCG
>JASFTU010000160.1:0-5652 GCA_050050635.1 Candidatus Brocadiaceae bacterium | reverse complement strand
GCTCGTAGTCTTCGATCAAACCGAGCTGTCCCTTCTCCTCGGGGTACTCTTTGAGGGTCCAGTAGGGTGGCGAAGTCAGCACCAGATGGATGCTTTCGCGTGCGAGCTCCATGTGTCTGGCATCGGCCAGATGCAGCCGGTGTGTGGTGGGCACGCGCTGGACGGACGCCTCGATTGCGCGCACTGTGTCCGGATCCTTGGCAATGCCGGGGATCTCGGCGCGCGGGTCCGTCAATCGCCGGAGCCGCTCGGGAAGCGCATCGGTCAGGTCGAACTCGCACCCGGTCCGATCTACCCTCTGTTCACGCATGCTTGCGAAGACCTGTGCACGTATAGGGAGAGCCCGGTCTGCCTACCGTATACCACAGCCTTGCGAAGTCGGCAAGGCAGTTCTCGGATCGCACCCCCCACCGGGGCGCGAGCAGCGCTCGTCGCAGAAGGGGGGCTCGACAGGTGGTCGCTCGCCGTGGGCTAACGGCCGTCCGCCGCCCGAACCGACGACGTCAGAAGCTGTAGCGCAGGCCCACGTACGCGTTGTTGTTGCGGTCGAACTGGGCGAACGGAGTGTGCCCCTCATCCCCCATGAAAATGTTCGCCCCCGCGTCCACGCGCCAGCGATCGGTGATGTCGTAGCTGACGAACGGACGCAGATACGCCTCGTGGTCGGACGGGCTCCAGAACGTGAAGAGCTCCAGCTTCAGGTCCTGGTTCAGCAGCAGCTTCGTCAGCCGCAGAGTCAGCAGGTGACGGTTCTCATCCACCCGAGGCATGCCGGCCGGCAGGTTGCGGCGGTACTCGCCGTAGTCGAGCATGTGCTCCACGTAGTACTGAACGCCCACGGTGAAATCCCGGGCCAGGCGCGGCAGGTCCCGGCTGTATCCGACGAGAAAGCGAAGCTGGCCGTTCGGAACGAAGGGGTTGTCACCGCCGGCATCGTCGCGGGAGTCGTACCAGGCGAACTCGGCGTTCCCAATCCCGCCGGCGAACGGCCCGCGCGCGCTGGCACCGTATGCGCTCAACTCCGGGAACGTGTAGCGGCCCGAGGCCGGGTTGATGCCCCCCGGGCTCTTCCAGAAGCCGCGATAGGCGTAGCCCGCCAGCTCGTAGCTGCCCACGTTCCGGTAGAGCCGCAGCGCGACCTCATCGTCGGTGAACCAGCTCCCGGGGTACTCGGTGCGGATGCGCAGGCTGTCGCCCGCCCGTGCGCCGAGCAGCGGGTTGTAATAGCTGAGCCGCTTGCCGGTGACGAAGTCGTCCGAGTCGAAGTGCGGGGTATAGACCAGGTCCAGGTTGGCGTAGTCGGAGAAGAAGCTCAGCTTCACCGCGTCGGAGGGGGCCTTCAGGTACTCCACGTCCCTCCCGATAAAGAAGGATTCGTAGTCCTTCGGGAAGAGGTCGTTGAGGAACACCAGGTCGCCCGTGCCCCAGGTGAGCACCTGCCGGCCGAGCTTGACGTCCATGAACTCGAGCGGCGAGAAGGCGACGTTGGCCTCGCGCCACTCGACCAGCAACTCGCTCAGGACCGGATCGTAGAGGAAATCGGCCTTGAACATGAAGTCGAGGCCGCGCCAGAAGGGGTCGGACTCGAGCTGGAGCCGCGTCTCACCCAGCGTGAAGTCACGCGAATGGTCGTTGTCCTCGACCAGCCGCGGCCCGATGCGCGCCTCCCAGAACCCGTGGAGCGGCACGGGGAGCCTCTGCAGCTCCCTGTCCAGCCGGTCGGAGAAGGTGGGTTCCTCCGAGGGGGCTTCCTCCTCGGCCGGGCCCTCGGGAAGGGGCGGCATGGCGGGCTCGCCGGGCTCTGTGTCCTGTGCCTCGGGCGGGGCCGGAGGGAGCGGCGGCTCCTCCCCTGCCACCGCGGCGCCGGCGCAGAGCAGCAGGATGCAGCCCAGCGTCAGGGCAAACCGATGCGGCGCTCTCATTTCAGGTGTTCCCGCGGGGGTTTGCGCAGGTACCTCTCGGTGAATATCTCGTCCGGCAGGTCGATGCCGTACCGGACGTCGGAGTACTCCGCCACCGTATGGGCCTTCTTTGGGCCCCGCTCCCGGAGGTCCACCATCTCAGCCTTCGTGGTGGTCCAGTAGCCGTCGATCTGGTCCCAGCCCAGCACGTGGTATTCGCGGTACTTCTCCCCGTTCCGGTCGTAGTAGTAGGCGTGCAGGGGCATGAACGTGGCCCTGTGAATATACATGTCGTAGTGGGCGAATTCCACCAGGTCGGGATTCTTCGGCGTGTTGCGCAGGACGAAGTAGTTGTCGGTGGTCCGGAGGAGCTCGTGCCTGTCGTCCTCGATGTTCCGCCCACTGACGTCCTCGTAGTAGAAATGGGTGCCGACGAAGCTGGTCCGTTTGTCGGCCGCTGAGATCCGGTTCACCAGGTCCAGCCCCGGGTTGTAGAGCCACCGGTCGTCGTCCTTCTCGGTGTGCTTCCAGACCAGGAAGACCGTGCCCCGGACGTCCGCCGGTCGCTGGAAGTAGGCATAGTACTTCTGGTTCAGCGTCTCCTCTACGTTGCGCCGAAGGATGACCAGCTCGCGCTCGCCCCGCACCTTCCCCTCGGCGTTGTAGATGGTCATCTTCACCGTGGCCCTGCCGGTACCGCCCTGGTAATAGGCGACCCGGTTGGCCTTCTCGACGATCTGCTCTACGGTCAGCTGCCGCTTCTGTCCTTCCTCCGCGGCCCCGCCCGGAAGAGGCAGCGCGAGAGCCGCGACGGCGAACAGCAGGAGGAGCGTTCCGAGCCTACCTGTGTTCATCTTCTTCCCCCTTTCCGATGTCCCCTTCGGTCTCCTGTTCCATCATCTTACACGCGCGGCGACGTGACATGAAACCACAGCCGAACACGAGCAGTGGGAGCAGGATCACGCTGACCCAGGTGAGCGGCCCCCAGCTCATGTGGAAGTACTGGTGGAAGTTGATCGCCAGCAGCAGGACGGCGGCCACGGAGGCCAGTATGCACGCGACGCAGTTGCAGGTGATGCGCCTCTCGGACAGCTTCGCGAACAGGGGGCGCTGCAGCAGGTTCACCAGCACGGGCAGGATGAACAGCGTGGCCAGGCCGGCCACGGCCAGGATGCTCGCCATGAACATGCCCACCGTCTTGTAGGGGACCAGGGGCGCGGCCAGCAGCGGCAGGAAACCGATGGCCACCACGATGGCGTTGCGGCTGATGGCCCGTGCCGGTTCGCCGAAGATGCGCTCCGCGGCTTCCCCCCACGAGGTGACCTCGCGCATTGCCGCCCGCGAGCGCGCCAGGAAGTGGATGGCAAAATCCACCGCCAGGCCCAGCGTCAGCGACGAGAGCACGGCCACCGGCATGTCGTAGTCCTTGCCCAACAGCCCGATCAGGCCGTAGATCAGCGCGATGGTCACCGTCAGCGGTATCATGGAGAGCAGGCCCCAGAGGGCCGAGTGGAACAGCACGGTCATCAGGATGAACACGACCAGGAAGCTGCCCAGGAACGCCTGCAGCATGCCCACCACCATCTTCTCCTGCCACACCACGTTGATGTAGGTGAGGCCGAACCAGTCGTGCTCCATGGCGATCGGCGGGGGGTTCCGTTCGATGAACCGGTTCATCCGCGTGACCACGCGTTCCATGTCCTTGTTGTCCCCGCTCCTGAGCTGGAACCAGACGTTGGCCCGCCGGTAGTCCGGCCGGACGAAGTGCCACAGGTCGTCCGGCGTATGGCTGCCCTGGAACTGGAACAAACAGTTCGCCACACCGTCCACCGAGTCGGGAACGGTATAGAACCGATCCTCTCCCCGCAGCTCCCGATGGACCTTCCTGACGATGTCCACCACGGAGTTGCTCTTGCCGACGACCGGCGCGGGCGCGTCGCTCGCGCCGTCCTGCCACACGAGCGCCTCCTGCAGCCGGCCGACGTACTGCAGCACCTCGGGCCGCTTGAACGGCTGCTCGACGGCGATCCTCTGCACCTCGACGGCGGTGATGACGTCGGCCCACGCCTCGGCGGCCGGTCCCTCGGCCTCCGCTTCCCGCCCCGCTGCCTCCTCCTGCACGGCGTCGAGGAAACCGGCGACCGAGTTGTGCTCCGCCGCAACCTGCTCCACCAGCTTCCCCGCCTCCGACCATACCGCGCTCGGCGCCTGACCGGCCCCTGCGGCCCTCCCGCGCATGGCCGCCCCGAGCTCCTCGGCCACCCCGGCGACGGTGTACTCGACTGCGGTGGCGTCCAGGGCGAGGTAGGCCTGATAGGTGCCGGCGAAATGCTCGTTCATGACCCGGTCGGCGACGCGGATGGGATGGTCCCTCACAAACCACTTGGTGGGGTTGTCGTTGATCCGGATCCGGCCGATCCCGTACAGGGCGACGACCAGCACCAGCAGCGTGGCGGTGACGATGAGCTTCCCCCGACGAGCCGTCGCTCCGCCGATCGACTTCAGCAGTCGGCTGAGCAAGCTCTGCGGCGCCTCCTCGGCGTGAGACACGCCGAATCCCGCCAGCCGACGCTCCGGAATGAACATCACGTAGGCCGGGATGAACGTGACCGTGAGCAGCCACGCCGTCATGATGCCGAAGGCCACGAACACGCCGAACACCTGCACCGGCGGGATCGGCGTCAGGGCCAGCGAGGCGAAACCCGCCGCCGAGGTCAGCGACGTGTATAGCATGGGCACGAACAGCTCCTCCATCACCTTCAGCACGGTCTCCCGACGGTCCCCCGTGGCCTGGTAGCGGTCGAAGAACTCCGACAGGATGTGGATGGCGTCCAGCACCGCGATGGGCATGATGAAGATCGGGATCATCGAACTCATGATGTGCACGGTGTAGCCGAGCCCGATCAGCAGCCCCATCGTGCAGACCACCGAGACCAGCGCCACGATCATGGGGCTGACGATCAGGATGAGCTTCCGGAAGAACAGGAACATCAACAGGAAGATGACGATCATGGCCAGGGGCGCGCTGATGGCCATCTGGACGAACATCTCGTGCCCGAAGGTGTCTTCGGCCACGGGCAGCCCCGTGATGTGGTACTGCTCCGGCCCGCCGAGCGCGGCGATCATCTCCTCCAGGCGCCGGGAGATCTTGTAGGAGATGTCCTTGTGGGTGATGGGCAGGTATATGGCCACCGCCTCGCCGTCGGAGGAGACGACCGTGCCGTTCAGCAGGGGATTATCCAGCGCGCCCTCGCGGATCTGCAGGGCCTCCTCCCGGCTCTCCGGCAGGGGCTTCCGCATGAGGTAGGAGAAACGGACCGTGCCGGCCCGGTGCTCGATGCGGTCCACGGTGGAGGGAGCCAGCAGGTCGATGACGACCACGCCGCGGACGCCCTCGGTTTCCCCCGCCTCCTCCGGAGGGGTGGACGGCTCGGACGGTGGCGACGGCATGGGCGGCTCCTCGGAGGGAACCGGCGGCATGGGCGGCTCCTCCGCTTCTCCGGCAGACGGAACGGGGGGTTCCTCCGCAGCGGGGGGCGGCGGAAGCGGCGGCTCTTCGGCGCCCTGTGGCTCCCCTCCCATCGACGGCAACGGGGGCTCGGCGCCGGCCGACTCTCCGGCCGGAGAGGGGACGGGCGGCTCCTCGGCCGTCGGGGGCTGCGCCGGCCGGTCACTCGGGGCGGCGGCCGCGGGGCCGGCCTCCAGGAGCCCCGCCTCCGCCTTCAGCTTCTCGATGTCGATCCGCCCCGGC
>JASFTU010000159.1:0-5657 GCA_050050635.1 Candidatus Brocadiaceae bacterium | reverse complement strand
CACCGCTACTTCGAGGCGACCGACAGCGGACCGGTCTTCGGACGCATCGTCGCTCTGAACGATTGGGTTGACGCCGACAGCAACCGGCTCCTGCAGGACCGGCTCGAGTACAGGTTCTACAGAACGCCCGCCAGCTTCCGACTGCTGGACCTGGAGGTGACCCTGTACGCCAGCGAGGGGGAGGTGCGGCTGGGCGACACCAAAGAGGGCGGGATCATCTCCGTGCGGGTGGCTTATCCTCTCGAAGTCAACCACGGCGGACGAATCGAGAACGCCGTCGGAGGCATAGACGAAGCAGAGACGTGGGGCAAGCGGGCCGCGTGGTGCGACTACTCGGGGCGGCTGGGCGAGAACACCGTGGGGATCGCCGTGATGGACCACCCCGCCAACCTGCGCCACCCCACCTACTGGCACGTGCGCAACTACGGCCTGATGACGGCCAACCCGTTCGGCCTCTCGTTCTTTGTGGGCGAGGACGCGGACGGCTCCTACGTGCTGCCGGAAGGCGCCCGAGTCCGCTTCCGCTACCGCTTGTGCGTCCACGCCGGCGACGTTGCTGAAGGTCGAGTGGGCGAGAAGTACCTCAACTGGGTCTTCCCGCCCTCGGTGCAGGTACAGGAATAGGACGATGCATGCCATGCAAAAACCCTCGCTCTGGAAGCTCGCGCCCGAGATTGTGACCAAGCCCTGGGGCCTGGTTCATCGGGTGGCCCTCAAGTTCACGGGTATTCCGGTGGGTCTCGGGGAGTTCTGGCTCGCCTCGGCACAAACCGGACCCGGCAACTACTCCAACACCGTCAGCGATCCGGCCCTCCGCAGGGATCTGGTTGAACTCCTGGACGAGGCAGCCGGCGTGGGGGAGTCGGCGCTGGGGGAGGTGATCGGGGAACGCGCCGTGCGCCACCTGCATGAGAACCCCCACCGTGGCAAGACCGAGGCGTGGTACGTGCGGGCCGCAAAGGGCAGGACCGGAGTGGCCGGCGGACCGCGCACGCGGGAGCAGACAAAGCACCTCCAGCACATCATACAGATGGAGGGCCTGAAGCCGGACGTGGACTCCTGGTCCGAGGAGGTGCGCGGCCTGATGGGCCTCCTGGAGCCGCTGGAGGGCGGTGAAGTGCTGCTCGTCCCGGCGGGCACACTGCATACGATGTATGCGATTGGACCGGACAGCGCACTGATCATCGACGAACTGCAGCAGGGATACGGAGAAGCTCTCCTGCCGACGCTCTCGAAGATCCTCATGGTGCAGGACAACCTGCTCAGCGTCCAGGTTCACCCCGGAGACCAGACGGTCTCGGATGCAGCCGAGGGGCGCGTTTCGGCGAAGCAAGACCTCCAGGCCAACCCCACGGTGCGCGTCTATGACTTCGGTCGGCGCCCCGGCGAGTATCCGGAGATGGGCTTCTCACTGGTGGACCCCGGGGCGGGGATGCGGCGCGTTACGCCGATCCAGATCGAGCCGGGGCCCGGCGTGAGCGTTGAGGTGATGATGGCCGATCCCCACCTGGTCAAATCGCGGTTGCGTTTCGCAGCAGACGGGGGATACGGTCTCCAACCGCCCCAGGGAAGCTACCACGTGCTGCATTGCCTGGAGGGGACGGCGGAGTTGCAGGGCGGCAGTCGGGCCATGTCGGTCGGTCGGGGCGAGACCGTCTTCGTCCCGGCGTGCCTTGAGGGGGACCTGCGCGTGGTAGCCGCATCGGACTGCGTCTTCTTCGACGATGCGTTCCCGGCAATCCCAACCCTGACAGCCTTCCTGGCCACCAACGGCGCCCCGACCGATGCGATCGAGCTGTTGCTCAAGCCGCCGCGCGCGCTGCCCGTCGAGGGCTGATAGGCTCCCCGGGCCGCGGCGTCACCCGGCCGTAGTGGAAACGATGCAATGGACTCGCCGATCACTCCCGGGCGGATGCGGTTGTACGTGCTGCTGACCGAAGCGGTGTGCCGGCTGCCGTGGCGCGAGACCGTCCGGCTGCTGCTCGCCGGCGGCGCGGACGTGGTCCAGCTGCGGGAGAAGGATCTCTCCGACGCCGAGCTTCTGGAACGGGCCCGGGAGCTCCGGGAGATAACCCGGCGCGCCGGCCGCGTCCTGATAATCAACGACCGACCCGACGTTGCCCTGCTGAGCGACGCCGACGGGGTGCACCTCGGACAGGACGATCTGCCCCCGCCAGCAGTGCGCGAGATGCTCCCCCGCCCGATGGCCATCGGCCTCTCCACCCACTCGCCGGAGCAGGCCGGGCGGGCGGAGGCGCTCGGCGTGGACTACATCGGAGTGGGCCCTGTCGCGCCGACGCCGACGAAGGGCTACCGGGAGGGAGGGGGGCCGGAGCTGGTCCGCCGGGCCTGCCAGAGCACGTCGTTGCCGGCGGTTGCCATCGGCGGGATCACCCGCCAGAATGCGGTCGAATGCATCCGCGCGGGAGCCGCCGGTGTCGCCGTTTGCTCGGCCCTCTGCGCCGCTGACGACCCCGAGCGCGCCGCCCGTGAGCTGCGCTCCGCTGTTCTGGACGCCGTCCGCCAGGGAGGCCAGTCCTGTGGGTGAGATGCCGGACATACTGGCCCGCATCTGCAGCGCCAAGAGACGGGAGATCGAGGAACTCCGCCACACGGGCCGCCAGGCCCTCGGACGGAGGGCCTCGCGCCAGGAGCCGCCGCGTGGGTTCCGCCGGGCGATCCTGGCCCGGGCCGACGTTGCGCTCATTGCCGAGGTGAAGAAGGCATCCCCCTCGGCGGGGCTCATCCGGGAGGACTTCGACCCCGTGCGTATCGCCCGGGCCTACAAGCGCGGCGGCGCCGCGTGCGTGAGCGTCCTGACCGACCGCGACTTCTTCCAGGGCAACCCCTCCTACCTGGAGAGGATCCACGCAGCCGTTGAGCTGCCCCTGCTCCGCAAAGACTTCATCCTGGACGAATTGCAGGTGCTGGAGGCCCGCGCCCTGGGCGCCGACGCTTGCCTGCTGATCGCCGCCGCACTGGAACCCGACGAGCTGCGCCGGCTGAGGGACGTCTGCACGGACCTCTCGATGGACGCGCTGGTCGAAGTGCATACCGAGGCCGAGCTCGAGGCAGCGCTGGAGGCAGGGGCCGACCCGGTCGGCATCAACAACCGCGACCTGCGGACCTTCCAGGTGGATCTGGGGGTAACCGAGCGGTTGGCGCCCGCCGTACCGGAAGCGGTCGCGCTGGTCACCGAAAGCGGGATCAGCACGCGCGCCGACGTGGAGCGCGTAAGGGCGGCGGGGGTGGATGCCGTGCTGGTAGGTGAAAGCCTGATGCGGGCCGCCGAGATCGAGGCAGCAACCGCCGAGCTGATGGGAGCTTAGGCCTCGCGGGCCGCGTCGTCGCCTACCGCGGAAGCCAGGATGGCTTCCACTACCTGGCGGTTAGCCGAGGGCATGGGGTAGCTCTCCAGCTCCTCCAGTGCCACCCATCGGTGCGCCTCATCCACGGGCAGCTTCGCGGAAGGCGTGCAGAGAAAGGCGTGCAGGCGCACCTCAAAGACGGTGTAGCGGTGCGTCAGTTCGATCAGCTTCCGCTCGGGCGAGCACTCCGCACCCAGCTCTTCCCGGCACTCCCGCACCACGGCCGCCTCCGGCGTCTCGCCGTCCTCCAGTTTGCCGCCGGGGAACTCCCACATGCCGCCGAACATGCCGTCCGGCGGCCGCCTCTGTAAGTACGCCCGCCCGTCGCACAGGAAGACGGCGACCGCGCTCTGAATCCGCCGTATGGGCCGACGAAGCACCCGGGGGATCTCCTCTTGCGCCCCGAGCTCGAACGCACGGCAATCGTCACGCAGGAAACACTCCCCACAGGCGGGCCGGCGGGGCCGGCAGAATGCGCTCCCGAAATCCATCAGCGCCTGGTTGTACTCGGCCGAGCGACCCATCGGCATGCCGGCACTCGCCAGGCAACGCACCTTCCGTCTGACGGCTGCCTCCGTGCCCGTCCCCCGGAGCCCGCCCAGGCGCATCATGACCCGTCTCACGTTCGCATCGACGGCGACCACATCCTCCCCGAAGGCCAGGCTGAGGATGGCATCGCCGATGTAGGGACCCACCCCGGGCAGCTCCTGCAGCTCGGCCCGCGAGGTAGGAACCCGTCCGCCGTGCTGCTCCACCACGATGCGCGCCGCCTGCAGCAGTCGCCGCGCCCGCTGGTAGTACCCCATGCCCTCCCACAGACGGAGCACCTCGCGCCGGGACGCGGCCGCCAGTGCCTGCACGTCGGGGAAGCGTTCCATCCAGCGCAGGAAGTACGGGACCACCGTCTCCACGGTCGTCTGCTGGAGCATCACCTCGCTGACCCATACCCGGTAGGCATTGGGCTGCGCACGCCATGGGAGGGACCGCCGGTTCCGGCCATACCAGCGCACGAGCTGCCGCCCTATCTCTTGCATCGTGCGTCCGTCCATCGCCCATGCCAGGATATGCCACACCGGCGACAGCGGCAAGGGGCGGCAGCGGCGCTCCATCTCCTTGCCTCGGGCGCTGATGGGGAAGTTGACAGTTCTGGCAGGCTGTGGTATAAATACGGGCTGTGTACTGTACGGTGGTTGCCTGCCTCGGGCCGTAGGCCGCTTCTCGCTTCACCACGCATGTGGACGCCACCTCCGTTTGCGTCTCCGCCCGGCCGCCGGGCAGTGCCTGGCCACGGCGAGGCGGAGGAGCAATCGTCTCGGCCGGGGAGTCGACCCGTGCGGCCTTGCTAAGCAATCCTCCCGTGACGAGAAAACGGAATCATGCAGATAGCCCAGATCGAAGCGCGGCCCCGCGAAGTGCGGGGGACCCGTGCGTGTCGACGGCTCCGGAACCAGGGACTGGTGCCCGCGGTCATCTACGGCAGGGACGAACCCAACGTCCTGCTGACGCTCCGCCACGAAGACATCGACGAACTGATGGAGAGCCATGCATTCGTCGTCGAAGTGCAGTGGGACGGACAGCAGGAGAACGCCCAGATCAAGGAGGTCCAGTACGGCGCCCTCGGCGACGAGGTTATGCACGTTGACCTGGTGAGGATCTCCCTGACGGAGAAGGTCACAGTGGGAGTGCCGGTCGAACCGCACGGCGACGCCGCCGGAGTCGCCGAGGGCGGCATCCAGGAGCTGGTCCTGCACGAGGTGGAGGTCGAATGCTTGCCGACCGCCATCCCCGAGCAGATACGGGTCGAGGTGGAAGAACTCGAGATCGGCGACAACCTGACCGTGGCCGACCTGGAGTTCCCGGTAGGTGTTGAACCCGTCACCGACCCCGAGACCGTGGTCGTCACAGTCGTGCCTCCTGCCGAGCTGGAGGAGGAGGAAGAGGAGCCCGAGGAGCTCCTCCTGGAGCCGGAACTGATCGGCCGAGAAGCCGAGGAAGAGCCGGGCGAAGAGGTGGAGTTCCCGGAGGAAGAAGAGGAAGAGCCCGAGTAGCCGGCATGGACCTCCCGGCGCGCACAGGGAGCGGCTGTCGTGAAGATCATCGCCGCACTGGGCAACCCCGGACCGCGTTACAGCAACACGCGCCACAACGCAGGCTGGATGGCGGCCGACAGACTGGCCGACCTCTGCGGGATGCTCGTCGAGGATTGCCCCCACAACGGGGCCCTGGCGCGTTCAGGCGAGCTGATTGTGTTCAAACCGTCGGGCTACATGAACCGGTCGGGGCCGCCCG